>DASSQK010000001.1:0-3351 GCA_035702555.1 Gaiellaceae bacterium
ACGACTCGGGCGGGCTGACGGCGCACGCCGTGCACGCGTCGTCGGCGGCGCTGCGGGCGGAGCTCGAGGGCTCCCGTCTCGGCCCCGAGGCGATCGCTGCCGAGGCTCGCGACGACGTGGCGCAGCTACCGCCCCCGCTGCGGCGCGTCGCCGAGCGGCTCGGAGCGACCGGCGTGCTGCAGCTGCCGGTGTTGGACGGGGACGCGGTCGTGGGGTCGCTCGAGCTGCTGCGCCGCCGCGGGAGCTTCGGCGACCGTGACCGGCGCCTCGCGGCGGCCGCGGCCGGCGAAGTCGCCCTCGCGCGCCGGGCCTTCGGCGAGGGGGACGGCTCCACGAGGGCCCTTCCCGACCTGCTCGAGCTGGCCGGCGACGCGCTCGCCGCCGGCACCGACGAGGCGCGGGCCGCGGACGGGGTCGCGGCGCTGGCGGCCGAGGCGACCGGCGCGCGGGCGTGTCTTGTGTGGCGGTACGAGCCGCAGGGGCCCGTGCTGGCGGCCCTGTCGGGGAGCGCGCTCGAGACGGCCGCGGCACTCGAAGCCGTCGCGCGCGCCCGCGGCGGCCAGGCATCGCTCGCGCTGGAGCCTCTCGACGACGGCGCGCTGGTGACGCTCCAGCTCGGCGAGCCGCCGCAGGGCGCGCTGCAGCTCCTGCTCCCGGAAGAGCCGGGGCCCGACGACGCGCTGCTCGACCGCCTCGGCATCTTCGCCGTCCGGGCCGCTCATGCCCTCCGCGCGGGCGAGCGGCGGCAGACGCTGGCGGTCGAGCTCGAGCGCACTCGCGCCCTGCTGACGATCGTCGGGCAGGCGATCGCGCAGCTCTCGCTCTCGCACACGCTCGACACGGCGATCCAGCACGTGTCCGACCTGCTGGGCGCCGAGCGGCTCGCGGTCTACCTCGGCGAGGAGGGGCGCCTGGAGCCCGCCGCCGAGAGGGGCCTCACCGGCCCGCACGTCCGCGTGGCGGAGCGGCTACTCGAGCTGCTGCTCGGGCCGGCCCGCGGCCGCGGGCTGCTCGGGATCCCGTACGCGGCCACCGACGCCCGGCTGCGCGCGGTGCAGGACGTGCTCGAGGAGATCGGGCTCGAGGCTGCGATCGCCGTCCCGCTGCGCGCCCGCGAGGAGCTCATCGGCGTGCTCGCGGTCTACCCGGAGGCGGGCCGCGCGCTGACGGAGAACGAGGAGGCGCTGCTGCTCGCGCTGGCGGCGCAGCTCGCGGTTGCGGTCGAGAACGCGCGGCTGCACGAGCAGACGAAGCGGGCCGACGACGAGCGGCGTCTCGCGCTCGACGCCGAGCGCGAGGCCTCGCGGCGGCTGCGCGCGCTGTACGAGATCTCGCGCACGTTCTCCGAGAGCCTCTCGCTCGAGCAGACGCTCGAGGCCGTCACGCGGACGATCGTCGACACGCTCGAGGTGGACGCGGCGTCCCTGCGGATGCCCGACGCGCGGGGCGCCGTCCTCGAGCCGGTCGCGCTCCACGTGCGGGACGAGCGGCTGCGCGAGTCGCTGACGGCGATCCTCTCGGTTCCGCAGCCGCTCGCTCCGGTCGCGCCGCAGGCGTTCCGCAGCGGCCACGCGATGATGCTCGACCCGCGCAGCGCGAAGGCGCTCGGCAGCGCGCACGAGGCGCTCGTGCCGTTCCTGGAGCGCGGCTCGTCGGCCGCCGTGATCCCGCTCGCCACGCAGGCCGAGATCCTGGGGACGCTAACGCTGCTCTCGCTCGATCCAGACCGGCCCGTCGCCGGCGAGGTGCTCGAGGCGGCCTCGACGATCGCCGGCCAGGCTGCGCTCGCCCTCGACAACGCGCGCCTGTACCAGCAGCAGAAGCAGTTCGCGGACTCGATGCAGCGCTCGCTCCTGCCGCGCTCGAGCCCGCAGGTGCGCGGCCTCGACGTCGGCGCCGTCTACGCGTCGTCGGCGCGGATGGACGTGGGCGGCGACGTCTACGACTTCGTGGAGCTCGCGGACGGACGGCTCGCCGTCGTGCTCGGCGACGTCACCGGCCACGGCGTCGACGCGGCGGCCGACATGGCGATGGCGAAGTTCGTCTTCCGCTCGCTCGCGCGCGAGCACCCCGAGCCCGGCGACTTCCTCCAGGCGGCGAACGAGGTCGTGCTCGAGGAGATCGCCGAGGGGAAGTTCATCACGATGCTGTACGTCACCGCCGACGGCGCGAGCGGCGAGCTCGCGTGCGCGAGCGCGGGCCACCCGCCGCCGCGCATCGTGCGCGGGGCCGCCGCCCCGGAGCCGCTCGGCGTCCGCGGCCTCGCCCTCGGGATCGCGGAGCAGCAGGACTACCCGGCCGAGCACGTGCGCCTGGAGCCCGGCGACGCGGCCGTGCTCTTCACCGACGGCCTGCTGGAGGCGCGGCGTGACGGCGAGCTCTACGGCGAGGAGCGTCTCGACGCCGCGCTCGCGGCGAACGCGTCGCTGGCCGCCGAGCCCCTGGCGCAGGCCGTCGTCGAGGACTGCCGTGCCTTTGCGGGCGAGCTGGCGGACGACTGCGCGGTCGTCGTCGTCAAGCGCGCGTGATCGACCTCGGGCGGCGCGACGGCCGCCTGCTGCGGATCGGCCACCGTGGCGCCGCGGCGCTTGCGCCCGAGAACTCGCTCGAGGCGATCGCGCTGGCCGTGGAGCTCGGCTGCGACCTGGTCGAGTTCGACGTCCACGCCGTCGGCGGCGCGCTCGTCGTCGTCCACGACCGGCCGGACGCCGCGCACGAGCTTCCGTCGCTCGACGAGGTGCTCGAGTTCCTGCGCTCCAGCGGAGCCGGCGTTCACCTCGACCTCAAGGCCCATGGCGCGGAGCGGGCCGTCGCGGCGGCCCTGCGCCGGCACGGGCTGCTCGGACGGACGATCGTGAGCTCGTTCCGCGGCGCCACCCTGCGCGCCCTGCACGCGGTCGAGCCCGACGTGCGGCTCGGGAAGACCTACCCGCAGGACCGCACGGGCCTCGTGAAGCGCCCGATCTTCCACGCGCCCGCGCGGCTCGTCGTGCGCGCGCTGAAACGGACGCTTCCGTACCGGGTCGGCCCGCTGCTGCGCGCGGCGCGCGCGACCGCCGCCGTCCTCTACTGGGAGGTGATCACCGCGGCCGTCGTCGAGCGCTGCCACGCGCTCGGCGCGCCCGTCCTCGCCTGGACGGTCGACGACGCCGAGGTCGTGCCGTGGCTCGACGGCCTCGGCGTCGACGGCGTGGTGACGAACGATCCGCGCATTTTCGGTGGCTAGACTCTCGGCGCGATGCGGAAAGTGGGTCTCGCGTTCCTGTTCGTGCTCGGCTTCTTCGCGGCCGGCGGCCTGTCCGCGGGCGTGATCGCCGCGACCACGACGACCTCGACGACCGGCACCACCAC
>DASSQK010000002.1:0-11982 GCA_035702555.1 Gaiellaceae bacterium
AGCAGCGTCATCACCACGCGGTTGCCCGTGTGCTTGCCCGCGAAGCGGATCAGCTCGTAGGCGAGGCCGGCGATCACCGGCAACAGCAGGATGCGCGTCGCGATCAGCCAGTACCACGGCAGCCGCCCGAAGAAGGCGAAGACGAAGATCGCGATCACCATCACCCAGAGCAGGAAGGCGGTGCCGCAACGCGGGTGGATGAGGCTGAAGCGCTGGACGGTCTGCGGCTCGAGCTCCTCGCCGGCCTCGTACGCGTTGATCGCCTTGTGCTCGGCGGCGTGGTACTGGAAGACGCGGCGCAGGTCAGGCAGCAGCGAGATCAGAAACAGGTACGCGACGAACACGGAGACGCGGATGAGCCCCTCCACGATCACGAACCAGAAGCCGTTCGAGATCGGCAGCAGGTCTGCGAGCAGCGCCGGCCCGACCTTGAAGACGGAGATCGCGAACCCGATCGCGATCAGGAACGCGAACACGAGCGCGGCGCGGGAGAGCTCCTGCTCCTCCGCCTCCGCCAGCTCGTTGTCCTCGGCGGCCGCGTAGTTGGCGGAGATCGAGAGCGCGCGGAAGCCGATCGCCAGCGACTCGCCCAGGGCGATGACGCCGCGGACGACGGGCAGCCGGAAGGCCCAGTGCCGCTTCATCACGGACTCGATCGGCCGGCAGACCTCGGCGATCTGCCCGTTCGGCTTGCGGACGGCGACGGCCCAGTTCGACGGGCCCCGCATCATCACGCCCTCCAGGACGGCCTGCCCGCCGATGGGGGCGCTCATCGTTCTCTCAGGCCTTGCGGCCGGCCTTCTCGAGCCGGCGCTGGAAGCGCTCGACCCGGCCGCCGCTGTCCATCAGCTTCTGCTTGCCCGTGTAGAACGGGTGGCAGTTCGAGCACACCTCGACGTGCAGCTCGGGCTTGGTGGAGCGGGTCTGGAACTCGTTGCCGCAGGCGCAGCGAACGGTCGCCAGGACGTACTCGGGATGGATCTCGGCCTTCATCGTCCGGCCAGGATAGCAACGGCGGTGTCGCTCGCCACGTTGCCGCCCGAGACCACCGCGACGACGGTTTCTCCCTGCTCCAGCGGCACCTTTCCCGCGAGCAGGGCCGCGGTCGAGGCGGCGCCCGCCGGCTCGCAGGCGAGCTTCGCGCGCGCGTAGAGGAAGCGCATCGCGGCCTGGATCTCGGCCTCGGTGACGAGGACCAGCCTCTCGACCCGCTCCCGGACGACGGCCAGCGTGTTCGTGCCGGCGAAGGGCGCGTTGAGGCCGTCCGCGACCGAGGTCGGCGTGACCGGCACCGGTTCGCGCGCCGCGACCGCCTCGTGCATGGCAGCCGAGGTCTCGGGCTCGACGCCCACCACGCGCGCGCGTCCGCCGAGGGCGGTTGCGATCCCGGCGATCAGGCCGCCCCCGCCGATCGGGACGACGACCACGTCGGCCTGCGGCACGTCCTCGAGCAGCTCGAGCCCGACCGTGCCCTGCCCCGCGATCGTGCGCGGGTGGTCGAACGGGTGAACGAGCGTGCGGCCGGTCTGCCCGACCAGCTCGTCGAGGCGGGCGAACGCCTCGGTCGGGTCGGTCGCCTCGAGGTCGACGTCGGCGCCGTACCCGCGCGTGGCCTCGATCTTGGCCTCGCTCGCCCCCTGCCACATCACGACCAGCGCGTCGAGCCCCTCGGCCGCGGCGCCCCACGCAAGCGCCTGGGCGTGGTTGCCGGCCGAGATGCCGATCACGCCGCGCTCCCGCTCCCGGGGGGTGAGCGAGGCGAGGTTCGTCAGCACTCCGCGGGGCTTGAAGGAGCCCGTCTTCTGGAACAGCTCGGCCTTCAGGAAGACGCGGGCGCCCGTGAGCTCCCCGAGGGTCGCGGACGGAAAGGTCGGCGTGCGGTGGAGGCGTCCGGCGATCGCCTCGCGCGCCGCCTCGACGTCCGCGAGCTCGACCACTAGGTCAGCTTGTAGTCGGGCCCCGCGCCGCCTTCGGGCGGGGTGAGGCGGCCGCCCTTCGCGGTGATCGCGCCGCACTGGACGCAGTTCGAGGGCGTGATCTCGACGTGGACGTCGCCGTCACCGGCCTCGTCGCCGACCTCGTAGACCGCCGCCGGGCACATCCGCGTCCAGAGCTCCGCGACCTCGGCGGGAACCCGGTCGCGCACGCGGATGTGGTTCGGCGCATCGTCGCGGGTCGCGTTGCCGGAGAGGAAGACGGACGACAGCTTGTCGAAGGTGAGTTTGCCGTCGGCCGCGGGGTAGCTCTTCGCGCGGTCGGTGCGCAGCAGCTCCTGACCTGCATCCGGCTCCGTGCGCGCGTTGCCCGGAGGGAAGTGCCCGCGCGAGGCCGTCATCGCGCCCGCCATGGCGCCCCCGAGCCAGAAGCCCCGGCCGAACGCCTGGCGCATGTTGCGCACCTGCCGCAGGTCGCGCCAGACGAAGCTGTCGCGCAGCGCGTCGTCGTAGCCGGCGAGCGCGCCGCGGCGCCCGACCGCCTCGCCCGGCTGCAGCGCCGCGAAGGCGGCCTCGGCCGCGAGCCGGCCCGACTCGATCGCGTAGTGGATCCCCTTCAGCGCGGGCACGTTCACGAGCCCCGCCCCGTCGCCGCAGAGCAGCAGCCCGGGCGCGTGCAGCTGCCGCGGGAGCGAGAGGAGCCCGCCCTCGGGGATCGTCTTCGCGCCCCAGGCCACGCGCTCGCCGCCGTCGAGCAGCTTGCGCAGCAGCGGGTGCGTCTTCAGCTCCTGGAGCAGGTCGTGCGCGGAGAGCTCGGCGTCGCGATAGTCGAGCCCGACCACCATCCCGACGGTGACCATGTCGTCGCCCATCGGGTACACGAACGAGCCGCCGAACTCGCGGTACTTCGCGGCCGCCCGCAGCGGCCAGCCCATCGTGTGGATCACGCGGTCGAGCGGCTTCGCGACGTTCCAGACCTCCTTCACCCCGAGCGCCCAGACCTGCGGGTTCTCGCCGGCGAGCCCGAAATGGTCGAGCGCGACGCCGGTGAGGTGGCCCTGCGTCCCCTCGGCGAGCACCGTCACGCGCGCGTGCACGTCGTCGCCGGAGACGAAGGTGCCGAGCTCCTCGCCGCCGCGACCGCGGCCGCGATCGCCCGTACGCACGCCGCGCACCCGGCCGTCCACGAGCAGCGCATGGCCGCTCGTCTCCGGGAGGATCGCCGCGCCCGCCTCCTCCGCCCGCTCGGCCAGCCAGCGCCCGAGCTGCGAGAGCGACGCGACGTAGTTGCCGCTGTTGTGCATCGTCGGCGGGGTCGGGATCCGCACCGCGCGCTTCGGCGTCAGGTAGTAGACGGACTCGTGCTCGACGCGGCCGTAGAACGGCATGTCGCTCGTACTCACCCGCCCCGCGAACAGGTTTCGCAGCGAGCGCGGGTTGACGACCGCGCCCGAGAGCAGGTGCGACCCCGGCGCCTTGCCCTTCTCCAGCACCGCGACCGGAACCTCCCCGAGCCGCTCGGCCACCTCGGGCGCGCCCTCCAGCAGCTGTCCGAGCCGGATCGCGCACGCGAGCCCGGCCGGCCCCGCGCCGACGATCAGCACCCCGACCTCGATCTCGGGCTCGCCGGGCGCGGCGACGAACTCGTCCGGATCGAACGGAGGCGGGTACTCGGAGGGGTTCACGCGGCTTTGCGGGCCCGCACTAGCTCGGTCAGCTTCGGGACGATCTCGTGCAGGTCGCCGACCACTCCCAGATCGGCGTACTCGAAGATCGGGGCGTTCGGATCCTTGTTGATGGCGACGATCAGGCCGGAGCTCTGCATGCCGACCTTGTGCTGGATCGCGCCCGAGATCCCGACCGCGACGTAGAGCTTCGGCGCAACGGTCTTGCCGGTCTGGCCGACCTGCGTCGAGTACGGGTACCAGCCTGCATCGACGACCGCGCGCGTCGCGGCGACCGCGCCACCGAGCGCCTTGGCCAGCTCCTCGACGAGGCCGAAGTTGTCGGGGCCGCCGAGGCCACGGCCGGCGGCGACGATCACGTCGGCGTCCTCGATCGACGGGCCCTCGCTCTCCTCGTGGGCCTGCTCGACCATCGTCGCCGCGAGCGAGAAGTCCTGGAACCGCGACTCGAACGGCACCACGTCCGCGTCGCCGCCGCTCTCCTGCGGCTCGAAGGTGCCGGAGCGGATCAACGCGATGCGCGGCTCGGAGGTCCAGCCGACGTCGACGTAGACCGAGTCGCCGAGCGCGGGCCGCTTGCCGACGAGTTCGCCGTCCTCGACCGCGAGGTCTGTGAGGTCGTAGTTGAGGCCCGTGCCGAGCCGCGCCGCGAGCGCCGCCGCGACGTCGGCCGAGAGCACGCTCGAGGCGAACAGCACCGCGTCGAACCCTTCGCCCTCGAGCAGCGTCTGCAGCGCGTCGACGCGAGGCTGCGGCAGCGGCCGGTCGAGCAGCACGTCGTCGTCGACGTGCACGCGCGCCGCCCCGAACCTGCCGGCCTCGGCGGCGAGCTCCGCGACCCCGGAGCCGAGCACGACCGCCTCCGCGTCGCCGAGCGAGGCGGCCTTCGCGAGCAGCCCGAGCGAGTCCCGCTGCAGCTTGCCCTCGTGATGCTCGACGAAGACGAGCAGCCTCATAGCGCCTTCCGCTCCTGCAGGAAGGCGACGATCTTCTCCGCGGCCGAGCCGTCGTCCTCGATCTTCACCGTGTCGCCGCGCGGCGGCGGGTCGTCGAACGCCCGCACCGTCGTGCGCGAGCCGCCCTCCCCCGCCTCGTCCGCGGCGACGCCGAGGTCGCCGAGCGAGACCGTCTCCTGTGGCTTCTTCTTCGCGCCCATGATCCCCTTCAGCGACGGGTAGCGAGGCTCGTTGATCGCGTCCGAGACCGCCACCACCGCGGGGAGCGGCGCGTCGATCACGTCGTAGCCGAACTCGGTCTGGCGCTTGCCGCGAACCTTGCCGTCCTCGAGCGAGAGCTCCGCAACCTGCGAGATGAGCGCCCGCTGGAGCCGCTCCGCGACCGCCGCCCACAGGACGGCGCCGTCGGCGTCGTTCGCCTGCTGGCCGAACAGGACGAGGTCCGGGCTCTCACGCTCGAGCGCGGCGGCGAGCACGCGGCTGGTCGCGACGAGATCGGAGCCGGCCGCCGCCTCGTCCGCGACGAGCAGGACGCGATCGGCGCCCATCGCGAGCGCGCGGCGCATCGCCTCGAGGGCCTTCTCCGGCCCGACGGACACGATCACCACCTCCGCATCCGCCCCGGAGTCGGCCTCCTTCAGCCGCAGCGCCTCCTCCACCGCGTTGACGTCGAACGGGTTCAGCATCCCCTCGCCCGAGCGGTCGAGGCGCTTCGTCCCGGGGTCGATCCGGCGCGGGGCCGTCCCCTCGGGCACGTATTTGGCGCAGACGGCGATCTTCATGGCCCGCGCGAGGATACAAGCGCGGAGCGGGTGCTCTGCTAGCGTCCTGCCCTTCGAGCACGACCGGAGCCCATGCCCAGCCACCGGACGACAGCCCGAGGATTCGCCGTTCTCGCCCTGCTGCTTCTGACCCTCGCGGCGGGAGCGAGCGCGGCGCCGCCCCAGAAGATCGTGTTCCCGGTGCTCGGGCCGGTCACGTACGGCGACGACTTCGGCGACGCCCGCCCCGGCGGCCGCCACAAGGGGATCGACATCGTGGCCCCGAAGCGGAGCCTCGCGCTCGCCGCCGAGGCCGGCAAGGTCGAGTTCTGGACTCGGTCTGCGAGCGCCGGCTGCATGCTCTACCTCCACGGCCAGAGCGGCACCGACTACGACTACATCCACCTCAACAACGACCTGACGGCGAAGAACGACAACCGCGGCAAGTGCGTCGCGGGCACGGCGTACGCGAAAGGCCTGAAGGACGGCGCGAAGGTGATGGCCGGGCAGGTCGTCGGCTACGTCGGGGACTCCGGCGACGCCAACGGGATCCACGCACACCTGCATTTCGAGCTCCACCCCGGACGCAAGGCCGCGGTCGACCCGTATCCGTGGCTCCAGCGCGCGAACCGGCTGCTCTTCGCCGCGCCGCGCGGGATGCCGTTCACGCTCGACCTGCGTGGAACCGTCGTCGCGGCGACGGACGAGGCCCTGCAGATGCGCCTGACCGCCGTCAACGCCTGGCCGATGCGTCAGCGTCAGACGAAACTCAAGCGCCGTCTGCTCGTCACGGTGCCGGCCGACGCGCTCGTGCAGCGCGTCCCGAAGCTCGGCGCGCCCGGCACGGAGGTGGCGCTCTCCTCGGCGAAGCCCGGCCAGCAGGTCGGCCTCTGGACGGCGACCGCGCCGACGACGCTGCGCGCCCAGCGCGGCGACGACAGCGTGCTGAACGCCTCGCTCGTCTCGCTGGTGGCGCCTACTTCCCGGTAAAGCGCGGCTCGCGCTTCTCGACGAACGCCGTCATGCCCTCCTTGGCGTCCTCGCTCCCGAAGAGCTCGGCGAACTCCGTCGCCTCGCGGTCGAGGTTCTCGACGTGGTCGCCCTGGAGAACGTGGTTGAGCGCGCGCTTTGCCGCCGCGAGCGCGAGCGGGCTCTTCGACGCGAGCAGCTCCGCGACCTCGCCCGCCTTCTCGGCGACGGGCTCGTGGACGCCGTTCACGAGCCCGACCCGTAGCGCCTCCTCGGCGCCGATCACGCGGCCGGTGAGGACGAGCTCCTTCGCGACGCCCAGGCCGCAGACGCGGGCCAGGCGTTGCGTGCCTCCCCACCCGGGGATGATCCCGAGGTTGACCTCGGGCTGGCCGAGCTTCGCGGACGAGGCCGCGTAGCGGAGGTCGCAGGCGAGCGCCAGCTCGCAGCCGCCGCCGAGAGCGAAGCCGTTGATCGCCGCGATCGTCGGCTTCGGCATCGTCTCCAGCAGCTGCGCGCTCCGGTGGCCCAGCTCGCCCCACGCGCGGGCCTCGTCGACGCCGAGGCCGCTCATGTACTTGATGTCGGCGCCGGCGACGAACGCCTTCTCGCCCGAGCCGGTCAGGACGACGACGCGCGCCGACGCGTCCAGCGCCAGCTCGGCGAGGGTGTCCCGCAGCTCCTCGAGCGTCGGCCGGTCGAGCGCGTTCATCGCGTCGGGCCGGTCGACGGTGACGGTCGCGACCGCGCCCTCGCGGTCGACGGTGATCGCTATGCCGGCACCTTCCCGCGGAGGAACTCGACGATCTCGCTCGTCGGAGCGCCGGGCGTGAACACCGCCGCGACGCCCTGCCGCTGCAGCTCCTCGGCGTCCTCGTTCGGGATCGTCCCGCCGAGCACGACGAGCACGTCCTCCGCCCCGTTCTCGCGCAGGCCCTCGAGGATCCTCGGCACGAGCGTCATGTGCGCGCCGGAGAGGATCGAGATCCCCACGGCGTCGGCGTCTTCCTGAATCGCGGTCTCGACGATCTGCTCCGGGGTCTGGTGCAGACCGGTGTAGATGACCTCCATGCCTGCATCTCTGAGTGCACGTGCAATGATCTTCGCTCCCCGGTCGTGCCCATCAAGTCCGGGTTTCGCTATGACGACACGGATCTTGCGCGACATGGGAACGAGACTATAGGCGTGAAACTCACGGTCGTCGGCTGCTCCCCGGCCTGGCCGAACCCCGGCGGGGCCCAGTCCGGCTATCTGCTCGAGGGGCCCGGCCGCCTGCTGCTCGACTGCGGCCCCGGGGTGCTGGCGAAGCTGCGCGAGCGGGAGGACTGGCCGCGCGTCGACGCGATCGCGATCACGCACTGGCACCTCGACCACTGGGGCGATCTCGTGCCGTGGGTCTGGGGCTCCGCCTTCGGCCCCGGCGCGGGCCTCGACAAGCCCGAGCTCTGGGTCCCGCCCGACGGGCGCGAGATGCTGTGCGCGATCGGCGGGCGCCTCGGCCAGCGCGAGATGTTCGAGGACGCGTTCGAGCTGCACGAGTACGAGGAGGGCGTGCCCTTCACCGCGGCCGGGTTCGAGGTCACGGCCCACAAGGTCCTGCACTACCAGCTGCTCGCGTTCGGCTTTCGCGCTTCGGCCAACGGCACGGTGGTCGGCTACTCAGGCGACTCGGGCCCGAGCGACGGGCTCACGGAGATCGCGCGAGAAGCCGACCTGTTCGTGTGCGAGGCGACGTTGCAGGCGCCCAACCCCGAGGGCGGCACGCGCGGGCACCTCGCGGCCGAGGAGGCGATCGCCGCCTTCGAGGCGGGCGGAGCGAAGCGGCTGCTGCTCACGCACCGGCCGTTCGAGCGGCCGCTCGAAGACCCGTTCGAGCTGGCCCACGACGGGCTCGAGATCGAGATCTAGCGGCGGCGGGTTAACGCGCTAGTTCTGCGGGACCGGCGGCGTCCAGCGCGGCATCCAGTAGTCGACCTGCCAGTGGTGGTTCGCCCCTCCCGCCGGCACGAGACCGAGCTGGAAGGTGACAGGCCGCGTGCTGACTCCCGGCTTCCCGGACACGCCGACCTCGAGCAGGATCTCCTTCGTCGAGGCGTAGTCGAGGAAGTACTGGATGCGGTTGGGGTCGACACCCGGGTACGGCACGATGGGCAGCGCGTCGCCCTTCGTCCAGGCCGCGCGCGTGTAACCGGCCTTCATGCTCGGCGCGATCACGGGCCAGGAGTTCGCGAGGTGACGGCGCGCGACGGCAGTCGCGATGAACGTCTTGATGTCTGAGCGGACCTGCGGGTCGAGCTGCTCGTACGTCTTGACCGTCACGCCGTCCGAGTTCCTCAGCGGGACCGCCTTGGCCGGAAGCTTCGCGTGGAAACCCTTGTCCGGGTTCGCCTGGCTCCCGTTGCTGCCCTTGAAGATCGTGAAGACGAGAACGGTGGCGCCGATCGCAAAGACGGCGACGCCAACCCAGAGCAGGTAGCGCTGAAAGCGCGGTGAGTTGAGCCTGGCTGCGACTGATTCCATCGGGGTCACGGGATACGACGCTCAGAGTAGCGTGGAAGTTAGAAGCTCGTTGGAGCGCGCCTAGAAGACGGGCGTCTCGCGCCAGGTGCCCCACGTCTCGCGCAGGGCGTCGCACATCTCGCCGAGCGTGGCGTACGCCCGCGATGCGTCGATCAGGAGCGGCATCAGGTTCTCGCCCTCGGCGGCGGCGGCCTCCTTCAGACCGGTGAGGGCGGCCTCGACGGCCGCAGAATCACGCCGCGCCCGCAGGGCCTGGACGCGGCCGACCTGCTTCTGCTCGAGCGCGGGGTCGATCCGCAGGATCTCGATCTCGCCCTCGTCCTCGAGCTCGTAGCGGTTGACGCCGACGACGACGCGCTGCTTCGCCTCGACCTCCGCCTGGTAGCGGAACGAGGCGTCCGCGATCTCCCGCTGCTGGAAGTTGTCCTTGACCGCCGCGACCACGCCTCCGAGCTTCTCGATCCGGTCGAAGTAGTCGTACGCCTCGGCCTCCAACCGGTTGGTCAGGTCCTCGAGGTAGTAGGAGCCGCCGAGCGGGTCGATCGTGTTCACGACGCCGGTCTCGTGCGCGATCACCTGCTGTGTGCGCAGCGCGATCCGGACTGCGTCCTCGGTCGGCAGCGCCAGCGCCTCGTCGAAGGAGTTCGTGTGCAGCGACTGCGTGCCGCCGAGCACGGCCGCGAGCGCCTCGATCGCGGTGCGCACGATGTTCACCTCCGGTTGCTGCGCCGTCAGCGAGACGCCGGCCGTCTGCGTGTGGAAGCGCATCAGCCACGAGCGCGGGTTCTTCGCACCGTACTTCTCCCGCAGCTCGCGGGCCCAGATGCGGCGCGCGGCGCGGTACTTGGCGATCTCCTCGAAGAAGTCGAGGTGGGCGTTGAAGAAGAAGCTCAGGCGCGGCGCGAAGTCGTCCACGTCCAGGCCGCGCTCGATCGCGGCGTCGACGTAGGCGAAGCCGTTCGCGAGCGTGAAGGCGAGCTCCTGGGCCGCGTTCGAGCCGGCCTCCCGGATGTGGTAGCCGGAGATCGAGATCGGGTGCCAGCGCGGCAGCTCGCGCGCGCAGAACTCGACCATGTCCGTCACGAGCCGCATCGAGGGCTCGGGCGGGAAGATCCACTCCTTCTGGGCGATGTACTCCTTGAGGATGTCGGTCTGGATCGTGCCGCGGAGCTCCGCGCGCGAGACACCCTGCTCCTCGGCGACGCAAACGTAGAAGGCGAGCAGCATGGCGGCCGGGCCGTTGATCGTCATCGAGGTCGAGACCTCGCCGAGCGGGATCCCCTGGAAGAGCGTCTCGGCGTCGGCCAGCGAGTCGACGGCCACGCCCTCGCGCCCGACCTCGCCGAGGGAGCGCGGGTGGTCGGAGTCGTAGCCCATCAGCGTCGGCATGTCGAAGGCGGTCGAGAGGCCGGTCTGGCCGTGGTCGAGCAGGTAGCGGAAGCGCTCGTTCGTCTCCTCGGCGGTGCCGAACCCGGCGAACTGCCGCATCGTCCAGAGCCGGCCGCGGTACATCGACGGGTAGACACCGCGCGTGAAGGGGTAGGCGCCCGGGTAGCCGAGGTCGCGGTCGTACTCGATCTCGACCCGCTCGGGCGTGTAGAGCGGCTCGTTCTCGAGGCCGCTGATCGTGCTGAAGAGCTCGCCCTGGCGCTCGGGCGCGGCGTCGTACAGCTCGCGCCGCCAGTCCTCTCCGCCGAGCTCGCGCTGATCCTCGGTCGCGGCCATGCGGGGATTGTGCCCGACGAGCGTCCCCCGGATGGGGGATTTCCGTCTCCCGGTTACGACTTACGAGTCAGAAAGCCGTCGTGGTGGCGCGCCCGGATGTCGATGCATCGCCCATGGCGAGCATGCGGAACGTCTTCCGCGGCGTGCGCTCAGGCGCATCTCCGTGGCGCTTGCATGCGGTGCCGCCGGCCGTCCTGCTGCCGTTCGCGCTCGCGGTCGGCGCGGTCGTGTTCATCGCCTACGAGACCACCATGCAGAGCCCGACGGCTCGTCACGCGGCGACTCCTCGGCAGCACGTGCGGCACACGAGCGTCGACGGTGGCCACTCGAGCACGGGTCGCACGCGGGCGCGCTCCTCCTCGACTGCTCGTTCGGGCCAGGGCGGCAGCGCTTCGCGGTTGCCGGAGGCTCGGATCTCCATGCGGCCGTCGGTCGCGCCCGCCGTCTACGGTCATGGAGCCGGCGTGGTCGGTCCGCAGGGCGCTCGGGGTGCCGCCGGGCCGCGCGGGCCGAAGGGTCCGCCCGGCGCGCGCGGACTCGCCGGCGCAACTGGCACGACAGGCGCCCGCGGCGCGACCGGTGCCCGGGGACTCGCCGGGCCTTCCGGCGCGCAGGGCCCGACAGGAGCCCAGGGAACGACCGGAGCGACCGGCAGCACGGGCGCAACCGGCACCGCGGGAGCGACCGGGGCGCGCGGAGCAACAGGCGCGAACGGATCGGCGGGAGCCACGGGCGCGGCGGGCGCACAGGGCCCGACGGGCGCCAAGGGCGCGACAGGAGCACGAGGAGCAACCGGCTCGCGCGGCGCGACGGGCTCGCGGGGCTCGACGGGAGCCGACGGCGCAACCGGCACCAAGGGAACGACCGGTGCGCGGGGGGCCACTGGAGCCAAGGGCACGACCGGCGCGGCGGGCGCGCAAGGGCCACCCGGAGCCCAGGGCCCCTCGGGAGCGCAGGGCGCCACCGGTGCCAAGGGCGCGACAGGAGGACGAGGAGCGACCGGCTCGCCCGGCGCGACAGGAGCTCAGGGCGCAACCGGTTCGCTGGGAGCCACCGGCGCGGCGGGCGCGCAAGGGCCACCCGGAGCCCAGGGCCCCACGGGGGCCAAGGGCGCCTCCGGGAGCACGGGCGCCACCGGAGCGCGCGGGGAAACCGGCTCGCGCGGCGCGACGGGCTCGCAGGGCTCCACCGGAGCCGACGGCGCGACCGGCGCCAAGGGCTCGACGGGAGCGAGAGGTGCCACGGGCGCCAAGGGGGCGACCGGCGATAAGGGTTCTACCGGGGCCGAGGGCTCGACCGGAGCAAACGGGGCGATCGGCTCGAAGGGCGCAACGGGCGCGAAGGGAGCCACGGGAGCTCAGGGCGCGGCCGGAGCCCAGGGGCCGACGGGCGCCAAGGGTGCGACCGGGGCGAAAGGTGCCACGGGAGCCAA
>DASSQK010000003.1:0-8743 GCA_035702555.1 Gaiellaceae bacterium
GCCTGGGCGTCGAGCCGCAAGCCGCTCGCCGGCGAGTTCGACTACCGCGGCCACAGGCTGTTCGTGATCGCGAACCACTTCAACTCGAAGGGCGGCGACGACCCGCTGCGCGGGCGCTTCCAGCCGCCGAACGCCGTCAGCGAGGCTCAGCGGCACCAGCAGGCGCACGAGGTCGCGGACTTCGTGTCGAGCATCTCCGCCGCCGACCCGGCCGCGGACGTCGTCGTGCTCGGCGACCTGAACGACTTCGAGTTCTCCGAGACGGTGCACATTCTCGAGGGCGCGGGGCTCCACGACCTGATGGGCACGCTGCCCCTGGAGGAGCGCTACAGCTACGAGTTCGAGGGCAACGCGCAGGTGCTCGACCACGTCATGTTCAGCGGCCCGCTCGCCGCGCGCTCGCTCGTCTTCGACCCGGTGCACGTGAACGCGGAGTTCTTCGACCAGGCCTCCGACCACGACCCGTCGGTCGTGCGCGTGCTGCTCAACGACCCGCCGTCGGCCTCGGCCGGCGGCCCGTACGCGGTCGACGAGGGCTCAACGGTGACGCTCGGCGCTTCGGGCAGCGACCCCGAGGGCGGCAACCTGACCTACGCCTGGGATCTCGACCACGATGGCACGTTCGAGACAGCCGGGCAGAACGTCTCCTTCACCCCCGACGACGGGCCCTCGTCGCCGGTGGTGACGGTG
Organism: Gaiellaceae bacterium; assembly: GCA_035702555.1. Taxonomy (GTDB): domain Bacteria; phylum Actinomycetota; class Thermoleophilia; order Gaiellales; family Gaiellaceae; genus AC-32. Next base: position 691 of record DASSQK010000003.1, read on the forward strand.
CAGGTGACCGACGACGCCGGGCTGGCCTCGACGGCGCAGGTGACGGTGCCGGTCGCGAACGTGGCGCCCACGGTGACCGCACTCGAGGGAGGCCCGGCGAACGGGCTGGTCGGCCAGGCCGTGACCTTCACCGGAACGGCGACCGACCCGTCGAGCGCCGACACGGCGGCGGGCTTCGACTGGGCGGTCGACGCCGGCTCGGGCTACGGCGCGTTCGGCCCGAACGGCTTCGGGGTCACGTTCTCGTCCTGCGGCATCCACACCGTCGACGCGAAGGCGCGGGACAAGGACAGCGGCGTGTCGGAGCCCTTCACGTCGACGCCGGTGCACGTGTACGACGCCGGGCTCGTGGCGCCGCTCACGGCCGGCGCCTACAACCTCGTGAACCGGGGGCAGGTCGTGCCGGTCAAGCTGACGATCGGCTGCGGCGGGTTCCTCGGCGGTCTCCGGCCGGAGATCTCGATCCGCTCCGGCGACTACGACCCGAGCGTCGATCCGGGCGACCCGAGCTACATCGTCCCGGACACCTCCTCGTCGGCCGACACGAGCGGCGTCATGCGCGACACCGGCCAGCAGTACCAGTACAACCTCGGCGTCCCCTCGAACGGGAGCGCAGGACAGCTCTACACCGTCCTGATCAGGCCGTTCGGCGGCTCCGCGCCGACGCTCTACGCCGTCCTGAAGATCAGGCGCTAACGAGGCTTCTTCCCGACGAAGAGCTCGGCTCCGGCTGGCTCTTCGTCGGGGGGCACGACCTGAAGGCGCGCGTCGAGCCCGGCGCGCTCGAGCACCGCGAGCCACGTGGCGCGCGGGAAGAGGCCGCAGACGTGGCGGTCATGGAGGCAGCGCACCTCGCCGTTCTCGCGCAGGAGGTAGGCGAAGTCGCAGACGTAGGTCGTGTCCCCGGGATCGGGGTCCCAGAACCACTCGAGGTAGCGCAGCGCCCGGTCGCCGCCGTCGTGGCCGCCGTGGCCGGTGCGCGGCTCGAAGCGCTCGCGGACGAAGTCGGGCACGAAGAGCGCGGCGCCTCCCGGCCGCAGGTGCGCCGCCGCGGTCGCCGCGCCCGCCTCGAGGTCCGCCTCCGTCGTGAGGTACGAGACGGCGTCGTGCACGAAAACGGCGTCGAACTCCTCGCCAAGCCGCATGTCGCGCATGTCGCCGACCACGTGGCGGCACTCCGGGTTGAGCGTCCGGCTCACCTCGAGCATCCGCGCCGACCGGTCGACGAGCGTCAGCTCGAAGTGCGCCTTCAGGTGCGACGCGTTGTTCCCGCCGCCGCTTCCGAGCTCGAGCACGGTTCGCGGCGGGTCGTCGCATGCCTCGACGAGGATCCGCCGGTAGAGGTCGGCCTCGTCGGCGTAGTCGGCCGGGGCCGTGAGGAGGTGGAACCAGTCTGCGAGCTCGCCGTAGAGGCGCGGCTCGTTCACTTCGCGTACTCGACCGCCCGCGACTCCCGGATCACCGTGACCTTGATCTGGCCCGGGTACTCGAGCTGGTCCTCGATCTCGCGCGCGATCTCGTGCGAGAGCAGCACCGCCGCGTCGTCGTCGACCTCCTTCGGCTTGACGATCACGCGGATCTCGCGGCCCGCCTGGAGCGCGTAGACCTTCTCGACGCCCTCGTGGCGCGCCGCCACGCCCTCGAGCGCCTCGAGCCGCTTGATGTAGTGCTCGAGGCTCTCGCCCCGCGCGCCCGGGCGGGAGGCGGAGATCGCGTCGGCGGCGATCAGCAGCACCGCCTCCACGGTCTGCGGCTCGACCTCGTAGTGGTGCGCCTCGATCGCGTGCACGACCGCCGGTGACTCGCCGTAGCGGCGGGCGTACTGGGCGGAGAGGAGCGCGTGCGAGCCCTCGACCTCGTGCGTCAGCGCCTTGCCGAGGTCGTGCAGCAGCGCCGCGCGGCGGGCGGTCTTCACGCTGGCCTCGAGCTCCGCGGCCATGATCCCGGCGAGGTGGACGACCTCGAGCGTGTGCTTGAGGACGTTCTGGCCGTAGCTCGTCCGGAAGCGGAGGCGGCCGAGGATCTTCACGAGCTCCTCGTGCACCTCGCCGCAGTTGGCCTCGAAGACGGCCTGCTCGCCCGCCTGCCGGATCGCGTCCTCGATCTCGGCCTTCGACTGGTAGTACATCTCCTCGATCCTGGCCGGGTGGATGCGGCCGTCCTCGATCAGCTTCCCGAGGGTCAGCTTCGCGATCTCGCGGCGAATGCCGTCGAACGACGAGAGGACGACCGCCTGCGGGGTGTCGTCGATGATCACGTCGACGCCCGTAAGGTGCTCGAGCGCACGGATGTTGCGACCCTCGCGGCCGATGATCCGGCCCTTCATGTCGTCCGATGGGAGCTCGATCAGCGACACGGTCGTCTCGGAAGCGTGGTTGGCGGCGACCCGCTGGAGGGCGTCGGCGACGAGGTTGCGGGCGCGGCGCTTCGCCTCGGCGCGCGCCTCCTCCTCGGCCTGGCGGACGCGGCGGGCGAGCTCGTGCCGGACCAGCTCCTCCGAGCGCTCGAGCAGGTGGGCCTTCGCCTCGTTGACCGTCATCCCGGCGACGCGCTGGAGCTCCGTCAGCTGCGAGTCGCGCGCATCCTTGAGCTCCTCCTGCAGCTGCTTCGTGTGGATCTCGCGGTCGGCGACGCCCTGCTCCCGCCGGCCGAGCTCCGTGAGCTTGCGGTCGATGTCCTCCTCCTTCGCGAGGACGCGCTCCTCGATCTTGAGGATCTCGCCGCGCCGCGCCGCGATCTCCTGCTCGACGTCGCCGCGCACCCGCACGGACTCCTCCCGCGCCTCGATCTGCGCCTCGCGTCGCATGGCGTCCGAGTCGCGCTTCGCCTCGCTGATCAGGAGCTGGCGGGTACGGCGGGCGGCTGCGAGCCGCGACCCGGTGAACGCGTAGAGCGACAGAAAGGCAATGCCGGCTCCGACTGCGAGGCCTACGACGATCCCGATGACGACGACCATGCGCGCTCCCTGTCTCGGGCCGCCCAGGTGGGTCGGCCGGGAACCGTTGTCCGCGCCGGAACGCGGTGCTCATTCGGCACCGCTTGCACCGGGGTCGTGCTCGAATCGGGGACGGCAAGGCGCGCGAGCCTCGCCGGGCGGTTCACAACGCCGCCGCTGTCAGCTCCCCTCTCTCGCGCTGGTGATGGTCTGCTCGAAGGTCACGATCCGATTCGGAAACACGTTAGATGCAGGCAAATTGTCGAATGATGCCCTCGTATCCTAACCCCGGTCACCGCTCCTGCGCAACGACCGCTGCCACGACGTCCTCGTCGAAGCCCCGTCCGGCGAGCAGCCGCGCGGTCGCTGGGCCGCCGCCGCGCCGCCCGACGACCCGCTCGGCCCGCGACCGTTCGGGCTCGAGCTGCCCCAGCGCTTCCTCGATCTCGGCCGCTCCCACGCCGGCGCGCTCGAGGTCGAAACGGATGGCCGCGTCGCCCTTCCCACGCTCCGCCAGCACCCGCGCTCGCTCGCGGGCGAAGCGTGCGTCGTCGAGGAGCCCGACCCGTTCGAGCTCCTCCAGGACGCTCTCGAGCTCGCTCTCGTCCACGCCCGCGCGCTGCAGGCGCTCCCGCAGGCTGCGGCGCGAGTGCTCGCGCCGGGCCAGGGCGCGCGTCGCCACCGCGAGCGCCTCCTTGCCCATCCTCCGCTAGGCCTTCGAGACCACCTCGGCCTCGGCGTCGGCCTCCGCCTCGGCGTTCGCGGGCTTCCCGTTCGGGGCCACCTCCAGCTCGGGCAGGAGCCGCGCCGAGACGACCTGCTCGGGCCCGGCCAGCGCCTGGATGCGCAGGAGCACCTGCTGCGTTACGTCCGGGTGCTCGCGCAGGAACGCCGTCGCGTTCTGCCGACCCTGGCCGAGCCGCTCGTCCTCGAAGCTGAAGTGCGACCCGGACTTCTGGACGACCTTCCGCTCCAGCGCCGCGTCCAGCACCGTGCCCTCCCAGGAGATGCCGGTGCCGTAGATGATGTCGAACTCGGCCTGCTTGAACGGCGGCGCGACCTTGTTCTTGACCACCTTCACGCGCACGCGGTTGCCGAAGGCCTCCACGCCGTCCTTGAGCGTCTCGATGCGCCGGATGTCGAGGCGAACCGACGAGTAGAACTTCAGCGCCCGTCCGCCCGGAGTCGTCTCCGGGTTGCCGAACATGACGCCGATCTTCTCGCGCAGCTGGTTCGTGAAGAGACAGATCGTGTCGGTGCGGTTGAGCGTGCCGGCGAGCTTGCGCAGCGCCTGGCTCATCAGCCGCGCCTGGAGGCCGACGTGCGAGTCGCCCATCTCGCCCTCGATCTCGGCCTTCGGCGTCAGCGCCGCGACCGAGTCGACCGCGACGACGTCGAGCGCGCCCGAGCGGATCAGCAGCTCGGCGATCTCGAGCGCCTGCTCTCCGGTGTCGGGCTGCGAGACGAGCAGGTCGTCGATGTTCACGCCGATCTTCTTGGCGTACGTCGGGTCCATCGCGTGCTCGGCGTCGATGAAGGCGCAGATCCCGCCCCGTCGCTGGGCCTCCGCGATCACGTGGTAGACGAGGGTCGTCTTGCCCGAGGACTCCGGGCCGAAGATCTCGACGATGCGGCCTCGCGGCAGCCCGCCGATCCCCAGGGCGAGGTCGAGCGCGAGGGAGCCCGTCGAGACGGCCCCTATCGAGACCTGGGCCTGGTCGCTCATGCGCATCACCGAGCCCTTGCCGAACTGGCGCTCGATCTGGCCGAGCGCGGTATCGAGAGCCTGCTCGCGGTCCACTTATCTCCCTCCCACTGGTACGGATTCGAGGACTTCGTACTGCGCCCCGCCGGGGCGTAGCCGAGATAGGTAAGCAGCGGCGTCGGACGGCACGAGCGGCCCCAGGTCGGGGAGCGCCGGGCGCAGGCGCGGCCGCTGCCGGAAGCGCAGCACGGTCACGTGCGGAAGCCACCTCCGCCGCTCGCGCTCGTACACGCCGAGCCCCGCGAGGCGCTCCTGAAGGTCGTCCGCGAGCGCCGCGGCGCGGCCGCCCTCGTCGTCGAAGGTGAGCATCCCGACGCTGCGGGTCTCGCGGTAGCCGCGCAGCTCCAGCCGCGGACGTTCGGCGACCGCAGCCGCCTCCAGCAGCGCGCGGAGGATCGCCTCCAGCTCGCCGACCGACCGGTGCCCGAGGAATGCGAGCGTGACGTGAAGGTGCCCGGCAGGCACGATCCTGGCCCCGGGCACGGAGCCGAGCTCGTCCGACCCCCAGGCCGCCAGGCGCTCGACCGTCTCCGCCGGGAGCTGCAACGCACAGAAGAGCCGCACGCGTTCATCGCCTTCGAAGCTAGCAGGAGGATTCACACGGAGCTGTCGCGACTTCGTGTCAGAAGTGTGCGCAGGAGGTGCAGCGCCGCGACGGCTGCGCGCGAGCGGATCGCGTCCCGGTCTCCCGGGAAGTCGAGCTCCCGCGCCGCGACCCCGTCGGGCCCTCCGGCGTGCAGGAACACGAGGCCCACGGGCTTGTCGGGCGAGCCGCCGCCGGGGCCGGCGACTCCCGTCACGGAGACGGCCACGTCGGCTCCCAGCCGCTCCATCGCGCCGGCGGCCATCGCCGCGGCCGTTTCCGCCGAGACCGCGCCGTGGCGCGCCAGAACCTCCTCGGGCACGCCGAGCTCCCGCGCCTTGACCTCGTTCGCGTAGGCGACCACGCCGCCGACGAAGACGTCGCTCGACCCCGGCACGGAGGTCAGCCGCGCGGCGACGAGCCCGCCCGTGCAGGACTCCGCCGTGGCGAGCGTCAGACCCCGCTCGCGACAGGCATCGAGCACGATCTCCTCCACCCGCCGCTCGTCCTCGGCGAACAGGTACCGGCCCACTCGCTCCCGCATGCCCGCCGCCAGCGCGTCTGCGCGCTCTCGTCCTCCGTCGTCCACGAACAGATCGACGTGCACCTCGAATTCGCGCGCGCAGATCGTGACCTCCACGCCACCGGCCTCGCCGCCGCTCTCCTCGAACGCCTGGGCGATCTGCGACTCGCCGGCGCCGTAGAAGCGCAGCACGCGCCGCTCGGGTTCACGCGCGCGCGCGAGGACGGCCTGCACCGGGGACGACGCCAGCGCCGCAGGCCACAGCTTGCGCAGCTCCGACGGGGGGCCCGGGAGCACGACCGCCGCGCCCTGCCCCGTCTTGAGCACGAGCGCCGGCGCGGTGCCCGCGATCCCGAGCACCTCCGCCCCCACGGGAAGGGTGGCCTGCTTGCGCACCCCCTCGGCGAAATCCGCGTACGGCCTCCGGAACCGCTCCGCGATCATGCGCGAGATCCCCTCGATCTCCGCCTCGAGGTCCGGGTCGACGAGGAGCTCCCGCCCGGCCGCCCGCGCGACGAGCTCCACGGTGCGGTCGTCATGGGTCGGCCCGAGCCCGCCCGAGATCAGGCAGAGGTCGGCCTCGAGCCCCTCCCGCAGCGCCGTCTCGAGCTCGGCCGGGTCGTCGCCCACGATCGCGATCCGCGCTGGCTCGAGCCCGTGACGCAGGAGCTCGGCGGCGAGGAACGGCCCGTTCCGGTCGCGCCGGTCGCCGCGGACGAGCTCGCTCCCGGTGACGACGACGAAGCCGCGCGGGCGGCTCAAGCGGCCCGCGAGAAGCCGTGCGGCGTGAAGACGAACGATCCGGCCCGGGTGATCTGCACCAGGTGGCCGTTGAAGACGATCGCCAGGTTCGCCGGTGCGCCGAAGTTGATCCAGAGCCGGCGCTTGATCCAGCGCTGATCCTGGCCGAGCTCGACCGTCCCGGTGAAGACAGGCTTCCCGTTCTGGGACCAGTTGTGCACGTCCATCCAGCAGTTCCCGTGGACGGCTCGGAGGTAGAGCCTGAAGGTTGCGGGCGCCGCCTTGACCGGCCTCGTCGGCGAGGCCGGCTTCAGCGGCTTCTTCGCCGCCTTCGAGGTCGTCGTGTTGAGATTCGGGATCGGCGGGCTGCCCTTCCCGCCGAACTTCCACGCGGCGATCGTGAACGCGAACAGCGCCCCGATCCCCGCGAGCGCGAAGAGCACCCAGCGGCGCTCCATCCGCCGGTGCTGGCGTCTGACCGTCGAGGTACGCCGCACCATGACCGGCTCACGCGGCTCCTCCCCGTCGATGCCGTAGCGCGAGTTGTACTCGTCGACGTAAAGCTGTCCGTCGAGTCCGAGGTAGTCCGCGTAGGTGCGCAGGAAGCCCTTGACGTACGTCTGGGCGGGGAGCGCCTCGAACGCCTCCTCCTCCAGCGCCCGCAGGTAGCGGGCCCGGATCTTGGTGGCGAGCTCGACCTCCGTGAGCTCCAGTTGCTGGCGCACGCGCGCCTCGCGCAGGCTGTTGCCGATCTCGAACACGGGAGAGGCCGATTGTAGTGGCGATCTCGCCTAGCCGAAGAAGTTCAAGAGGCCGTAGACGCCGAGCGCGACGGCCGCTGTCAGGCCCAGGCAGAGGCCGAGCACGCCGAGCAGGCGGCCCACCCGCGCGGAGCCCTCCCCGCCGGCCCGGCCGAGGGTGCGCTCGATCGTCCGGAGCCCGCGTCGGGCCAGCAGCACCGCGCCACCGCCCAGCAGCACCGAGAAGCACGAGGCGATGGTCGCCTGCACGAGCGAGACCTTGTCGAGCTGCCGGGCAGCCCCGTAGGCGACCACGGGGAGCGCGAGCGAGAGCAGCGCCAGCAGGACCGAGGCCCGTGCCGCGTGGTTCCGCGCGCGGACGCTACTGCTTCTTGTAAGGCCGTCCATCGGCAGCGGGCGGCACCGTGCGGCCGATCACGCCGGCGACGGCGACCAGCGTCAGAACGTAGGGCAGGGCCTGGAAGAGCGTGGCGGCGTTGGAGGAGTAGACGGGCAGCCGGTACGCGAGCGCGGTCGAGAAGCCGAACAGGAGCGTCGCGCCGAAAGCGCCGTACGGTTTCCAGGTCCCGAAGATCATCGCCGCGAGCGCGATGAAGCCGCGGCCCGCCGTGACGTTCTCGTTGAAGGTGTTCAGGTAGCCGACGGTCAGGTACGCGCCGCCCAGCGCGGCCAGGACGCCGGAGAGGACGACGCAGCCGTAGCGGACGAGGTAGACGTTGATCCCGACCGTGTCCGCCGCACGGGG
>DASSQK010000004.1:0-6023 GCA_035702555.1 Gaiellaceae bacterium
TCGGTTCCGATCATGCCGTCGGCGAACACGATCGTCCGCTGCTCCGGCAGCCACAGCGGGGTCTCCATGCGCCCGCGCCCGTCGTCGAGCGCGCGCAGGCCGCCCGGCAGCTCGGACCCCGGCTCGATCGGCTCCAGCTCCGTCTCCGGGATGTTCGACCGCCAGAAGAGCCACGGCCCGAAGGCGCGGCAGCCGTACCGGCGCACGAAGAGGTCGACGTCGCGAACGTGATCCGGCTTGAGCACGACCGCGAGCGTCGGCGGCGACGCGTCGAGCCGCTCCCAGACCGGCGAGCCCTCCGGCGGAGCGAGCGGGTCGAGCACCGCGACCTCGCCGCCGCTCTCCACGCAGGTCGACGTCACGACCTCGGGCCAGCCCGCGCGCTCGTGCCAGTCCGGGTAGGCCAGGCGCCAGATCCAGAGGCCCGTCCCAACGTCCAGTGTCCCGCCCGTCCGCATGGCGTAGATTCTCCTGCGACACGGCCGCCGGAGGGCGGTCGAACTGCGAAAGGGGAGACGAATGAGGGGAATGACTGCGGCGATTGCCGCGCTCGCGCTCGTGGCAACTTCGGTCGCCGTCGGCGTCACTGCGCGGAGCGCCGGGGCGGCGAGCGTCACGAGCTGCACCGACTTCCTGGCGCCCGGGACGTACCAGCGGGTCGTCGTGCCGGCCGGCGCGATGTGCCTCAGCGAGGGCGGCGTCACGATCCGGAGCGGCCTGTTCGTCCAGGACGGCGCCACCTTCGTGCTGGGCAGCGAGGAGGCCCCCGGCGACAACGGCACGATCGGCGGCGGCGTCCACGCGACGAACCCCGCGAGCCTGCAGATCCACTTCATGACGATCAACGGCGGCATCACGTCGAGCGGCGGCTCCGGCCCGATCGGCGGCCCGTTCGAGATCACCTGGAACGCGATCGAGGACAACCACATCAACGGCGGCGTCAACATCAGCGGCTACGACGGCTTCTGGTTCGGCTTCATCCGGAACCACGTCAACGGCTCGGTGAGCCTGAACGGCAACACGCTCGCCGATCCGGACGGGAACGAGTACGTGACGAACTCGATCCACGGCAGCCTCAGCTGCTTCGGCAACTCGCCCGCCCCGCAGGTCGGGGACTCGGAGGGCGCGCCGAACAGCGTCACCGGCGCGATGAAGGGCCAGTGCGCAGGGCTCTAGGACGAGGCTGAGCGCGCGTTCGACGGGAGGGGCCGCGTGGCCCCTCTCGTCGTTTTCGGCCGATGACTTTTCGGCCCGCGGGTCGTCCTAGCCTACGACCCCGACGGAAGGAGACGGAGATGGGCCAGGCGGTCGTGCACTTCGAGGTCGTCGGCAAGGACGGCGACGCGCTGCGCCGCTACTACGGCGAGCTCTTCGGGTGGAACATCGACACGAACAACCCCATGCAGTACGGCATGGTCGACGGCAAGGACAACACGACGGCGAGCGGGGACACCGGCATCGGCGGCGGCGTGGCACAGGGGCCCGACGGCTACGAGGGCCACGTCACCTTCTACGTCGCCGTGCCGGACGTCGAGGCCGCGCTGCAGAAGGCCGAGAGCCTCGGCGGCAGGCGCGTGATGGGACCCGAGAACATCATGGACATGGTCGAGCTGGGCCAGTTCACAGACCCCGAGGGGAACCTGATCGGCGTCGTCAAGGACCAGCCGATGCCCGAGGGCTAGCGTCCGACGGCGTAGCCCTGCATCCCGCGCGGGTTGGCGGCGGCGAAGAGCACGCCGTCAGCGTCCCGGCCGGCGGCGCTGAGGCGGCCGAGCGACCACGGCTCCTGGGGCTCGACGAGGTGCCCGCGGCGCGCGAGCTCGTCCGAGGTCTCGCGGCCGAAGCGGGTTTCGAGCTGCAGGGTCCGCGGGCGCGCGCCCCGCGGGTAGAACGACTCCGGGAAGTGCTCGGTGTGGAACATCGGCGCGTCGATCGCCTCCTGGGCGTTGAGCCCGAAGTGGGCGAGCGAGAGGAAGAAGACGAGCGACCACTGGTCCTGCTGGTCGCCCCCGGGTGTCCCGAAGGCGATGGTCTCGCCGTCCCGGCGCGCGATCGTCGGGGACAGCGTCGTGCGCGGGCGCTTGCGCGGCTCGAGCGAGCTCGGCAGGCCCTCGTCGAGCCAGAACATCTGCGCCCGCGTGCCGAGGCAGAAGCCGAGGCCCGGCACGATCGGCGAGCCGTGCAGCCAGCCGCCGCTCGGGGTCGCCGAGACCGCGTTCCCGTGGCGGTCGACGACGTCGACGTGGCACGTGTCGCCGCGGGTCGGCTCGCCGACCCCCGGTGCCGCGGCATCGGCCTCGCGCACCGGAGGCAGGCGCGGCTCGCGGCCGTCGGGCCGTCCGGGCCGCAGCTCGGCCGAGGCCTCCTCGCCGACGAGCGCGCGCCGCTCGCCCGCGTAGCCCGGGCCGAGCAACGCCTCGAGCGGCACGTCGACGAAGCGCGGGTCGCCGTACCACGCCTCGCGGTCGGCGAACGCGAGCTTGGCGCACTCGACGACGGTGTGGACGAAGTCGGCGCCGTCGCGGTCGAGCGAGCCGAGGTCGAAGCCTTCGAGGAGGGCCAGCTGCTGGAGGAAGACCGGGCCCTGTCCCCACGGGCCGGTCTTGGAGACGCGCCAGTCGCGGTGGTCGAGCTCGACCGGCGCCTCGATCTCCGCCCGCCACGAGGCGAGGTCGTCCCCGGCGAGCAGGCCGCGGTGCCGCCGCCCCGAGCTGTCCATCGCCTCGGCGCGCTCGAGGAACGAAACGATCGCCTCGGCCACGAACCCGCGGTAGAAGGCGTCCCGGGCCGCGTCGATCTGCCGCTCGCGGTCGCCGCCTCCCGCCTCCTCGAGCACGCGCCGGTACGTCGCGGCGAGGTCGCGGTTGCGGAAGAGGCGGCCCGGCTCCGGGACCGGGAGGTAGAGGCGCGCCGACTCCGGCCACTCCGTCCGGAAGAGCTCCTCCATCCCGGCGATCGAGCGTGCGATCCCGGGCACGACCGGGTAGCCGCCCTCCGCGTAGCCGAGCGCCGGCTCCAGCACCTCGGCTAGCCGGAGCGTCCCGAACTCGCGCAGCAGCAGCAGCCACGCGTCGAACGCGCCCGGGACGCAGGCCGCGAGCAGCCCCGTGCCGGGCACGAGGTCGAGCCCGAGCTCGCGGAACCGGTCGATCGTCGCCGCAGCGGGGGCTGGGCCCTGGCCGTCAACGATGAGCACGTCGTCGCGCTCCGCGCTGTAGAGGAGGATCGGCACCTCGCCGCCCGGCCCGTTCAGGTGCGGCTCTACGACCTGCAGCACGAACCCGGCCGCGACTGCGGCGTCGAACGCGTTGCCGCCGCGCTCCAGCATCGACATCCCCGCCGCCGAGGCGAGCCAGTGCGTGGACGCGACCATGCCGAGGGTTCCACGCAGCTCGGGCCTGGTCGTGAACCGCTCCATCGCGGCGTGGAGGCTAGCCTCCGCGGATCGACGCCAACACCGACACCCTCGTCTTCCTCCCCGCCTGGAACGAGGAGGAGAACCTGCCCGCGGTGCTCGAGGAGCTCCGCACCGGGCTCCCGCAGGCCGATCTGCTCGTCGTCGACGACGGTTCGACCGACGCCACGGCGGCGGTCGCCCAGGCCCACGGCGCGGCGGTCGTCTCCTTCGGCGCGAACCGCGGCCTGCCGGCCGGGATCGCCGCCGGCTACGGGTACGCGGCCGAGCACGGCTACGCGTTCTGCGGCCGCGTCGACGCCGACGGCCAGCACCCCGTCCGCGAGCTTGCGCGGCTGCTCGCGCTCGTCCGTGCAGACGAGTGCGACGTCGCGGTCGGGTCGAGATTCGCGAGCGGCGACGGCTACGAGCCCTACCGGTACACGCCGAGCGGCCCGCGCCGCTTCGGCACCGCGCTGCTGCGGCGCTCGATGCGAATCGTGCTCAGGCGCCCGTTCCTCGACGCGACCAGCGGCATGTACGCGGCGAACGCCAAGGCGCTCGCGGTGCTCGCGCGCCCGTACCGCACCGAGGCGCCGGAGGTCGAGGCGCTGCTGCGGCTGAACGAAGAGGGCCTGCGGGTGGACGAGGTGCCGGTGGAGATGCGCGAACGGGCGGGCGGCAAGTCGAAGCTCCGCGGCTGGAAGTCGCTGCTGGTCGTCGCGACCGTGGTCGGGACGCTGCTGACCTTCCTCAGGCGGCGGCGCTGATGCGCCTCGTCGCCGTCCTCGGCTACTCGGGCTTCCGCGGCCGCGACCTGCACGCGATCTGCCTCGCGCGGCTCCGGCACGGCGAGGCGCTCGTGCGCAGCGGCGACACGCTGCTCCTGTCGGGCGAAGCGGAGCTGATGCAGGACGCATCGTCCCGGCCGGACGTCGTCGTCGACCCGGCCGCGCGCAACACGCGCGAGAACGCGAAGGGCGTCGCGGCGGCCGCGCACGAGGCCGGCGCGGACGAGATCGTCGTCGTCACCTCGTCGTGGCACGCGCCGCGCGCCCGCGTCCTCGTCCGCGCGGCCACCGGCCCGGGCATCCCGGTCTCGAGCTCGTCGCCTCCGGGCCGGCCGTCGCCCCGGCTCGCGCTGCGCGAGCTCGCGTGCCTCGCCGTGCTCCCGCTGCACGCGCGGGCGCTAGCTCGAGCGCGAGAGGCGGGCGAGCAGCGCGTCGGTCGGAGCCCAGTAGGCGGCGCGCGCAGCGGGTAGCGCGCTCAGTGGCGCGATGTGGTCGGCGGTGAACGAGCCGTGCGAGCGCGCCACGTGCAACTGGACGTGCTCGGGCGGGAACTCGACCCGGCGCAGGCGGTTGAGCAGCATCGTCAGCCCCTGGGTCGCCTGCGGGTCGTCCTGGCTCACGAGCATCGAGAGGGTGGTGCCGTGGCGGAGGGGGCGCAGGTTCGTCGCGTGCGTCCACTCGCCGAACGGGACCGGGTTCACGCTCTCGACCGCGTCGGGCACGGGCAGCCGCCGCCCGGGCGCCGCGGCCGCGTACTCGACCGCGAGCGCCGCGCCGCGCGAATAGCCGAGCGCGAGCACCGGCAGCGACTGCGGCCCGAGCCGCTCCATCGCACGGCGCACTCCCGCTTCCGCGTTGCCGAGCACCGCGCGGCTGTAGTTCGTCTCGTAGCGCGGGTAGAGGACGACGGCGCCCTTGCGCACGAGGTGGTCGATCCAGGGCCGGTGGTTGGCGGGCGTCGTCTCCGAGGGCCCGCCCTGGCCGTGAAAGAAGATCACGAGCCGCTTCGGCTCACCCGCCGGCCGGAAGAGCCAGACGCCTTTGCCGCCCTGGCCGAGCGGGCCGACCACGGACGGCTTCGCAGCCGTGGAGCCGCCGCACCCGGCGAGCGCGAGCGCCGCGAGCACGACCGGGGGGAGGGCCGCCCTCATGAACGCTTCGACTCCGAAAGGCTGCCGCGGGTTAGCTCCAGCCATTCGCGGACGACGCCGGCGACCGTCGCCGCGCTGCGGAGCGAGTGCGTGCCTGGGATCGTGACGACCTGGCGGCGCGGGCCGGGCGGCGGGAGGCCGAACGGGTCGCGCTCGCCCTGGACGACCAGCGTCGGCACCTCGACCCCGTCGAGCTCGTCGAGGCGGCTCTTCTCCGGGCGGCCCGGCGGGTGGAGTGGGAACGCGAGGCAGAGCACCGCCGCCGCGCCCACCTCTGCGGCCGTGCGGCAGGCGACCCGCGCCCCCGACGAGCGGCCGCCGACGAGCAGCGGCAGGCCGTCGAGTGGGAGCTGTGCGATCACCGAGACCCAGGCAGCATCGAGCTGCGCGGCAGGCGCGGGCGAGCGGCGGCCAGCGACGCGGTACGGCTGCTCGACGAGCGCCACGCCGAAGCCGGCCTCTCCCGCGGCCTCCGTCGCGCCGACGAGGTCGGCCGAGCCGACGCCGCCGCCTGCGCCGTGGCCGAGCACGAGCGTCCCGAGTGGCGAGTCGACGGGGTGCAGGTGCACCCGCGCGGTCCCGTGAGGAGTGTCGACCTCGAGCACCGCGCCTATTCTGCTCCCGTGCCGGCCCCGGCCATCGAGACGCGCCAACTGACCAAGCTCTACGGGAGCGTCCGCGCCGTCA
>DASSQK010000005.1:0-3646 GCA_035702555.1 Gaiellaceae bacterium
GCCGCAGACGTCGGCGGCCAGCCGCGCCGCCACGAGCATGCGGACGAAGTGACCCGTCGGGACGAGCACCTTGCCGCCGAGATGGCCGCACTTCTTCTCGGAGGAGAGCTGATCCTCGAAGTGCACGGCCGCGGCGCCGGCCTCGATCATCCCCTTCATCACCTCGAAGGCGTTCAGCGGCCCGCCGAAGCCGGCCTCGGCGTCCGCGACGATCGGCGCGAGCCAGTGCGTCTCGAGGTCGCCCTCGGCGGTGTGGATCTGGTCGGCCCGCAGGAGCGCGTTGTTCAGGCGCTTCACGAGCGCGGGGCCGCTGTTGGCCGGGTACAGGCTCTGGTCGGGGTACGTGTGCCCGGAGACGTTGGCGTCCGCCGCGACCTGCCATCCGCTCAGGTAGATCGCCTTCAGCCCCGCCTTGACCATCTGCACGGCTTGCCCGCCCGTCAGCGCGCCGAGCGCGGCCACGTAGTCCTCGTGCTTCAGCAGCTCCCAGAGCCGCTCCGCGCCGAGCCGCGCGAGCGTGTGCTCGACGCGGACGCTCCCGCGCAGCCGCTCGACGTCCTCCGAGGTATATGGACGCTCGATGCCGTCCCAGCGGCCCGATGCGGTGCCGTTGCCATTGCCGTTGCCGTTCGTTTTCATCTCAGCCCCTCTCCAGGTGGTCGTAGGCAGGCAGCGTCAGAAACTCGACGAACCGCTCGCCGAGCGCCACCTGTTCGAAAATCTCTCGCGCCTCGTCGACGCGCCACTCGCCCTCGCCGAGCTCGGCGCGAAACCGTTCGGCCTCCTCGCCGATCACGCGCTCGACGTCCTCGCGGCGGAAGCGCCCGTGGCGCACCCACTGCCAGACCTGCGAGCGGGCGATCTCGGCCGTCGCGGCGTCCTCCATCAGGTTGAAGATCGCGACCGCGCCGGTGCCGGCGAGCCAGGCGGTCAGGTACCGGAGCGCGACCGCGACGTCGTTGCGCAGGCCCTCCTCGGTCGCCTCCCCCGGAGTCGCGGCGACGTCGAGCAGCCCCTCCGCCGAGACCTCGACCTCCTCGCGCAGCCGCCCGAGCTGGTTCTCGTGCTCGAACTCGGCGAGCGCGACGGGGACGAGGTCCGGGTGCGCGACCCAGGTGCCGTCGAACCCGTCGCCGGCCTCGCGCTGCTTGTCCTCGCGCACCTTCGCGAGCGCGCGCTCGTTGAGCTCGGCGTCCCGCCGGCTGGGGATGAAGGCGGCCATCCCGCCCATCGCGTGCGCGCCGCGCCGGTGGCAGGTGCGCACGAGCAGCTCCGTGTACGCGCGCATGAACGGCGCAGTCATCGCGACCGCGTTCCGGTCCGGCAGCACGAACGCGGGCCGCTCGCGGAACGTCTTGATGACGCTGAACATGTAGTCCCAGCGGCCGGCGTTCAGCCCCGCAGCGTGCTCGCGCAGCTCCCAGAGGATCTCGTCCATCTCGAACGCGGCCAGCACGTGCTCGATCAGCACGGTGGCGCGGATCGAGCCGCGCGCGAGCCCGAGCTCGTCCTCCGCGAAGGTGAAGACGTCGTTCCAGAGCCGCGCCTCGACGTGGCTCTCGAGCTTCGGCAGGTAGAACCACGGGCCCACGCCGCGGTCGAGCAGGCGCCGCGCGTTGCGGAAGGCGTAGAGGCCGAAGTCGAACAGGCTCGCCGACGCCGGCTCGCCCGCGAATTCGAGGTGCCGCTCCGGCAGGTGCCAGCCGCGCGGCCGCACGAGCAACGTCGCGACCTCGTTGTTCAGCCGGTACGTCTTGTCGGGCGTCTCGAGCTCGATCGTGCGCTCGATCGCGTCGGTCAGGTTCGCCTGCCCCTCGACCATGTTCGCCCAGGTCGGCGCGTTCGCGTCCTCGAAGTCGGCCATGAACATGCGCGCGCCGGAGTTGAGCGCGTTGATCACCATCTTCCGGTCGGTCGGGCCGGTGATCTCGACGCGGCGGTCGCGCAGGCCCGCCGGAACCGGGTCGATCGTCCACTCGCCCTCGCGCACGTCGCGCGTCTCCGGGAGGAAGTCCGGGAGCTCGCCGGCGGCGATGCGCTCGCGCCGCTCGGCGCGGGCGTCCAGAAGCTCCTGCCTCCGCGCGCCGAACCGCTCGTGGAGCCGGGAGACGAACGCGACGGCCTCGGGCGTCAGCACCTCGTCGGCACGCGGCGCGGCGGCTGCGCTACCGCGCAGCTCGACTGTCGCGTGCGGGCTCACTCGTTGTCGTGATCCCGCTCGCAGAACTCCGGGCACGTGCACGGCGCGGTCTCGGCGGCGGTCATCACGTACGAGGCGCGCGGCTCGGCGGCGCGGCCGCGGACGACGCGGACATGGCTCGGGCCGTTCCCCTGAGCGGCGGCGTCGCGGTCGTGGTGCCAGAACTTCGAGAGCAAGCGGTTCACTGTGACCATCCTTCCCGGTTTCGGATCCGAAGTCGAGCTTCACTATACCGTTTCTGGTCGGACGGCCAGGATCTCTTGGTGTCTCGGATCCAAAAACCTCGCCTTCGGGCCTGGCGTATAGTCCCGCCGCGATGCTCGACCCGGAACTGGCCGCCGTCCTGCTCGCCTTCGCGCTGGCGGGACTGATCGCGCTCCCGGGGCTGCGCAGGGCACCACGGCGCGCGGAGCGCCGCTGCCCAGGCTGCGGGCGGCCCATCGTCGGCGAGCGGGCGTGCGACTGCGGCTGAGCTTCGACCGCCCTAGCCGTCGCGACCTCACCGTCTTCGCCGGCTACTGCCTCGCGGCCGCGATCTACATCGCGATCGGGGTCACGTGGATCGACTTCCTGTTCTCGTTCTGGGTCGGGCTCGCCTACCTGCTCGTGACCGCCTGGCTGATCCCGGCGCTCGTGCGCTCGCTGCGATGAGCTGGGCCGCACACGACCTCGAGCCGTACGCGATCCAGAAGCACCTCCGGCTGAAGGTCGCGTTCGTGCCGCTCCTGATCGGCTCGTACTCGCCGGACATGATGACCAAGTGGTTCGTCTACGGGATCCACCTCGGGCCGTGGGACCTGAAGGCGAGCGATCCCGCTCAGTTCCACCGCGGCTGGCCCGGCTTCGGCTTCACGCACTCGCTGATCTTCGGCGTCGCGATCGGCCTCGTCGTCTGGAAGGTCTTCGGCTCGAAGCTCTGGGGCGTCTCCTTCATCATCGGCCAGGCAGCGCACGCGATCACCGACACCGGCGACACCGTCGGGACGATGCTGCTCTTCCCGTGGACGTTCCACTTCCACCTCGGCGCCTGGGCCTACGCCGGGCAGACCGGGCGCAACACCGACGCTGCGGCGTACTTCAGCGGCCTCGGCTCGATGTGGGACCTCGTCTTCCTCGTCTACGGCCTCTACAGCTGGCGCGTCCTGACTGGCCAGTACTTCGACGAGGTGATCTACCGAGCCGACAGGTTCTGGCCGTGGCTGAACCGCTTCGTGCCGAGGGGCGCGCTCGTCGTCGTCTACCGCGCGGCGTTCTTCTACGGCGCCTCGCGCTGGATCGCGTGGACGGTCTGGGCGCACGTGATCCACCACTACCCGTACGACCTGAGCTGGGGCGGCCCGCACTGGGTGCACGCCGCCCACCCGTAGCTCAGGACTTCAGCGGCGGAAGCAACCGACGGCACGAGCTCCCGCTCGGACCCGCGCCCACCGCATCGGAGCGCGAGCC
>DASSQK010000006.1:0-12121 GCA_035702555.1 Gaiellaceae bacterium
GCTCGCCGAGGTCGACGTGCGCAGCGGGCTCGGCTCGCCGCTCCTGCGCCTCGGCTACCTGAAGGCGTTCATGGACGGCACGCTCGGCTCGCAGACGGCGCGCATGCTCGACGGCTCCGGGGTCGAGATCACGAGCCGCGAAGGGCTCGAGGAGCACATCCGCAACGGCGCCCGCGCGGGGTTCCCGATCGCGGTGCACGCGATCGGCGACCTGGCGAACCGCGACGCGCTGGACGCGTTCGAGGCCACACGTGCCGAGTGGGAGCCGCTCGGGCTGCGCCAGCGGATCGAGCACGCGCAGCTGCTGGCCCCCGAGGACGTGTCGAGGTTCGCCGGGCTCGGGGTCGCAGCCTCGGTGCAGTTCAGCCACGCGCCGTCCGACCGCGACCTCGCCGACCGCTTCTGGGGCGGCCTGGAGAGCGAGCCCTACGCGTTCCGGTCGCTGCTCGAGTCCGGCGCGGTGCTGGTGAACGGGTCGGATGCGCCGATCGAGGAGCTCGACCCCCTGCTCGGCATCCGCGCCGGCGCGCTGCGTACGCTCGACGAGCGGGAGGCGTGGCGGCCGGAGCAGGCCCTGACGGTGGAGCAGGCCCTGCACGCGTCGACGGTCGCGCCCGCCTGGCTGGCTCGCGACGAGCGCCGCCGCGGCAGGCTCGTGCCGGGGCAGCTGGCCGACCTGGTCGTCCTCGACCGCGACCCGGTCGCGTGCGAGCCGGAGGAGCTCGCGGAGGTGCGGGTCGTCGCGACCATGCTCGGCGGGGCCTGGACGCACAACCCGCCGCCCTGGTCGGAGGTTGAGATTCCGTAAAGGCTGCTAACTGCGGCGTTTTCGTGCCGTCAGAACCGTTGACAAGGCAATCACTGGCGTCCGGTACCTTCCCCTCTCCCTTGGGTACGCGGATGCTCCAAGGGCCGGCCCCCTCGCCGGCCCTTTCTTTTTGCGCCGACGGCTAGCCGCTCGCGGTCGCGGCGGAGGTCTCCGCCACCGCCGGTCGCGGGCAGCCCGAGAGCGCGACGATCGCGT
Organism: Gaiellaceae bacterium; assembly: GCA_035702555.1. GTDB lineage: Bacteria > Actinomycetota > Thermoleophilia > Gaiellales > Gaiellaceae > AC-32. The sequence goes on from DASSQK010000006.1 coordinate 1,025, forward strand.
CGTCGTAGACGTTCCGGCCGGGCACCGCGTACGCGGGGCGGAAGTCGACCGCGCCGGTCAGCTCCACGATCGAGAACCCGCCCGGCCCGGTCGGCAGCAGGTCGACCCCGACCAGGTCGAGGCCGGACGCCTTCGCGGCGGCCGTCGCGAGGGCGAGCGCGACGGGCGGCGGCGAGGCGTGCGTCACCGTCGCGCCGAGCGCGACGTTCGTGCGCCACTCGCCCGGGGCGGCCGTGCGGCGGCCCGCGCCGATCACGCCCCCACCGGCGACGATCAGCCGCAGATCGTGGCCGAGCGGCGGGATCAGCTCCTGCGCGATCGCGCCGGTCGCGCGGAACCAGCTCTGGAAGGCGAGCCGTTCGAGCGTCCGCTCGAAGTCGTCGCGGTCGCGACACAGCGTCACCTCTCGCCCCCAGCTGCCGAAGCGCGGCTTGACGACGACCGGGAAGTCGAGCTCGGGCGGCGGCCGATGCTGCTCGATCAGCCTCGTCTGCGGGTGCGGCAGCCCGGCGCGGCGCAGCGTCCGCGCCGTCAGCACCTTGTCGTGCGCGCGCAGGAGCGCCGCCGGCGGGTTGAGCACGGTGACGCCCGCCTCCGCAAGGCGCTCGATCGCCGACAGCCCGTCCTCGACGCCGCCGAGGTCGTCGCGCACGTCGAGCCGGACCAGCGCGACGTCGCCGCGCTCGAGCCGCAGCAGCGCGACACGCGGCGAGAGCACCTCGATCGGCGTCCCGTTCCACGTCCGCGCCGCGAGCGCCAGGCTCGTGGGGCTCGGCGGGTGGGCGATGAGCGCAACGCGCATCTCCAGCCGTAACTGTGCGGCCCGCGGTCGTGCTCGTGGGATTCGTTCTGGTTACAGAGGCGTAGCGAGGTCGCTACTGGACGTTCGCGATCGTCGCGCGGCCGGCCTCGACCACGCGGGCCGGGAGGGGCGCGAACTGCAGCTTCGCCCCGAACTTCTGGCCCGGTCCGATCGCGTAGGTGAGGAAGTCGCGCAGCGTCTTGGCCTTCGACGCGTCCTTCGGCACGAGCGCGTAGGTGAACGTCGAGATCGGGTAGGCAGCGGCGGCCGAGGCGGGCGGATTCGTGAGCGAGATGGCGTTGTCCGGCGGGATCGACGTGACCGCCTGCGCCGCCGCCGTGATCGACGTCGGCCCGGGCACCGGGTACTGCCCGGCCGCGTTCCGGATCAGCGCGTAGTCGAGCTTGTTCGCGAAGACGTACGAGATCGCGAGGTAGCCGAGCGCGCCGTCGGTGCGCCCGACGACCGCGGCCACGCCGTCGTTGCCCTTGCCGCCAACCCCGGTCGGGAAGCTCACCTGCGTGGAGACGCCCTTCTGCGCCTTCCACGTCGGGCTGACCTTGGAGAGGAAGTCGGAGAACGCGTACGTGTCGCCGCTCGAGTCGCTGCGGAAGACGGGCGTGATCCTCGTCGCCGGGAGCTTCGCGCCCGGGTTCAGGGCGGCGATCTGCGGGTCGTTCCAGCGCGCGATCTTGCCGAGGTAGATCCCGGCCAGCACCGGCCCGCTCAGCTTCAGCTGCGCGGGCGCGCCTGCCAGGTGGTAGGAGACGAGCGTGGCGGCGAGCGCCCACGGCACCTGCAGGCAGCCCTTGCACGCGCCGGCCTGGTCGGGCGAGAACGGCGCGTCGCTGGCGCCGAAGTCGACGGTGCGCGCGGTGATCTGCGCGATGCCGCCGCCGGAGCCGATCGCGCCGTAGGTGATCGTGACCCCGGTCTTCTTCGCGTAGTCGTTCGACCACTGCGAGAGGAGCGGCGCCACCAGGGTCGACCCGGCCCCGACGAGGACGCCGCTCTCGCCCCCGGTCGAGCCGGCCTTGCCACCCGAGCCGCCGCAGCCGGCGACGACCGCCGCCAGCGCGGCGATCACCACGAGGGCCGGGATCCTCATCGCTCTTCCGGATGCGAGGCGTCGGTGAACTCGCGGAACTCGGCCGTCAGCAGGTACGAGACCTGCTCGCCGATGTCCACCGCGTGGTCGCCGATGCGCTCCAGCGTTCGCGAGACGATCACCATCCGCAGGACCCACTCGCGCAGGCCGGGCTCGCCGACGACCTCGACCACCCGCTCGACGAAGCGCCGGTTCGAGCGGTCGATCAGCTCGTCCAGGTCGACGAGCGACTCCGCGGCCGCGAGATCGCGGTTCGCGAAGGCGTCGAGCGCGACGCGGATCATCTCCTCGGCCCGGTCGCCCATCTCCTGCAGCGTCAACAGCAGCATCGGGTCGCCCTCGACGTCGGCGACGAGCTTCGTGAGCTTCGCGATCGTCACCGAGTAGTCGGCCATCCGCTCGAGGTGGAGGTTCATGTGCAGCAGCGCGAGCACGAGGCGCAGGTCGGTCGCGACCGGCGTCTGCCGCGCGAGCAGGGACTGGATCGTCTCCTCGATCTCGAGGTAGCGGCGGTCGACGTCGTCGTCGAAGGCGATCACGTCGTCGGCGAGCTCGACGTCCCGCTGGCCGAGCGCGTTCAGCGCCCCGCGCAGCACGCGCAGGACGAGCGCGCCCTCCTCTTGGAGCGACGCCTCGAGCCCGTCCAGCTCCTGCTGGAAGGTGACGCGGACGTTCACCCGAACCGCCCCGTGACGTAGTCCTCGGTGCGGTTGTCGGCCGGCGCCGTGAAGACCTTCTCGGTGTCGTCGTACTCGACGAGCACGCCGTAGCGCTGGCCCTCCTCGACCTCGAGACTGAAGAACGCCGTGCGGTCGGCGACGCGGGCGGCCTGCTGCATGTTGTGCGTGACGATCACGATCGTGTAGTCGCGCTTCAGCTCGCGCATCAGCTCCTCGATCTTCTGCGTCGCGATCGGGTCGAGCGCCGAGGCCGGCTCGTCCAGGAGCAGCACCTCGGGCTCGATCGCGATCGCGCGCGCGATGCAGAGCCGCTGCTGCTGGCCGCCGGAAAGGGACAGCGCGCTCTTCTTCAAGCGGTCCTTGACCTCGTCCCAGAGGGCGGCGCCGCGCAGCGCCTGCTCGACCCGCTCGTCGAGGCCCTGCTTGAGCCCGAGGATCCGCGGCGCCCACGCCACGTTGTCGTAGATCGTCTTCGGGAACGGGTTCGGTTTCTGGAAGACCATCCCGATCCGCCGCCGGACCTCGATCGGCTCGACGCCCGGGCCGTAGACGTCCTGGCCGTGGTAGAGGACGCGCCCCTCCAGCGCGAAGCCGGGAACGGTGTCGTTCATCCGGTTGAGGCAGCGGATGAAGGTGCTCTTGCCGCAGCCCGAGGGCCCGATCACGGCGGTGATCACGTTCTTGTAGATCTCGGCCGAGACGTCCTTGACCGCGAGGTTCGAGCCGTAGCGGGCCGTCAGCCCCTCGAGCTCGAAGACGGTCTCGTTCGCCCGAGGCGGCGAGCTCTCGCGCTCGGCGACGTCCACCTGCCTCATCGGCGCCATCGTAGTGGTCTCGGTCACAGGCTCCTCCTCGCTCACTGACCCAGCTTCTTGCGGGTGCGCGCCAGGGCGGCCCGTCCGAGCAGGCTCGTCACGAGGACGAACAGCAGCAGGACGAAGGCAGCGGCCCACGCGCGCTGGTGGTCGTTCGGGTCCGAGGACTCGGACCAGATGAAGATCTGCACGGGAATGTTCGGCAGCGCGTGCCCCGGGTTCCACTCCACCGTGTTCGCGTAGATCGAGGTCGCGAACAGCAGCGGCGCGGTCTCGCCGGCGGCGCGCGCGATCGCAAGGATCGTCCCGGTGAGGATCCCGCCGAGCGCGCTCGGCAGCACCACGCCGACGACGGTGCGCCAGCGGCTGGCGCCGAGCGCGAGCGCGCCCTCGCGGTGGGAGTCCGGGACGAGCCGCAGCACCTCCTGCGTCGAGCGCGCGATCAGCGGCAGCATCACGATCGAGAGCGCGATCCCGCCCGCGTAGCCGCTCTGCTTGTGGCCCGCGACGAGCAGGCCGAAGATGAAGACGCCGAGGATGATCGACGGCAGGCCGGCCATCAGGTCGAGCGTGAGCTGGATCACGGAGGCCGAGCGGCGCTCGGCGAACTCGGTCACGAACAGCGCGGTCAGGACGCCGAGCGGCAGCGCGATCACCGTCGCGATCCCGACCAGGAGCGCCGAGCCGACGATCAGCGGCGCGATCCCCCCGCCCGGCTGGCCGAACAGCGGCAGGTCGCCCGTGAGGAAGCCGAAGCCCAGCTGGCCGAACCCGCGCCTGGCGACCGAGAAGACGACCACGGCGAGGATCGCGATCGCGGCCGCGGCGGCCAGGAGCGCGACGCCCTCGGCGGCCCTGTTCACCAGGCGCCGCCGGCGGCTGCGCCCTTCGCCGCGCAGCGCGTAGCTCGGGTCGGCGACGGCCATCAGCTGCCTCCCGTGCGCTGGACCTCGAAGCGCCGGACGATCAGCTGGGCGGCGAGGTTCGTGACGAGGCCGATCACCAGCAGGATCGCGGCGAGGTAGAACAGCGACGCGGTCTGCTCCTTGGTCTGCGCGCCCTGGAACTGCGAGGCGATCCGGCTCGCGAGCGTGTCGCCGGGGCCGAAGAACGACTTGTGGATCCACCAGCCGGCCCCGATCACCTGCGTCACCGCGATCGCCTCGCCGAGGGCTCGGCCGAGGCCGAGGATGAGCGCCGCGGCGATCCCGGGCCGCGACGAGGACAGGACCACGCCGCGCACCATCTCCCAGCGCGTCGCGCCGAGCGCGAGCGCGCCGTCCTCCAGCTCGTGCGGCACCGACAGGAAGAGCTCGCGGCAGATGCTCGCAACGATCGGGACGATCATGATCGCGAGCACGAGGATCGCGATGAAGACGCCGCTCGAGCTCGGGTCGCCGCTGAAGATCGGGAGGAAGCCGAGGTTGTCGTGGAGCCACGGCTCGATGTGCGCCGCGACGAACGGGCCGAGCACGAGGATCCCCCAGAGGCCGAGCACGACGCTCGGGATCGCCGCGAGCATCTCGACGAGCGGGCCGAGCACGCCGCGCACCGCGCGCGGCGCGAGCTCGCTCAGGAAGAGCGCGACCGCGATCGCCAGCGGGCCGGCGATCAGCAGCGCGAAGAACGACGTGACCGCGGTTCCGTAGAGGCCCGGCAGGGCGCCGAACGCGGCCTTGTTCACATCCCATGCGGTGCTCGTCAGGAAGCCGAGCCCGTACTTGGAGATCGCGAGCCACGCGCCGTGGAAGACCTTGTAGGCGATCCCGAGCATCGCGGCGATCGCGACCAGCGCCGCGAGCAGCGTCAGCAGGAACAGCAGGCGGTCTCCGAGACGGTCCCGGAGGCGCCGCGAGCCCGTGAGCACCTGCGTGGCGGGAAAGGCGTTCACGGCGGCCACGCTAACGCGGCCTTCGGCCCGCACAGGCCGTTGACACCGGATCGTTACCGGATGCCTACCGCCTTTCAGCCCATACGCCGCGGCGGCCGCGGCACCCTCGCCGCAGGGAGTACCACCTGAGAGAGGAGAGACACCACGTGAATCGGAACCGAGCCACTGCGGCGGCTATCGCCGTGCTCGCGCTTGCGGCAATCACCCTGACGGCCTGGACGAGCCTTGCGGCGGCCACGCCGGCGAGGCAGAACGGCACCCTCGTCGGGGCCGGCAGCACGTTCGTCGTCCCGCTGGTGACCAAGTGGACGCAGACCTACAAGCCCTCGAAGATCGTCTACAGCGGGATCGGCAGCGGCGGCGGCATCACCGCCATCTCGAACCGGCAGGTCGACTTCGGCGCGAGCGACGCGCCGCTGAGCAAGGACCAGTTCTCCGGCTGCCACGGCTGCGTCCAGATCCCGTGGGCGTTCTCGGCGACCTCCATCCCCTACAACGTCACCGGGGTCTCTTCGGGGCTGCACCTGACGGGGAACGTCCTGGCGGGCATCTTCGGCGGCTCGATCAAGTACTGGGACAACGCGAAGATCAAGGCCGTCAACAAGGGCGTCAAGCTCCCGCACGAGAAGGTCGTCCCGATCTACCGGAGCGACGCGAGCGGCACGAGCTACAACTTCACCGACTACCTCTCGCACGTCAGCAAGGCGTGGAAGGGCTCGGTCGGCAAGGGCACGCAGCCGAGCTTCCCGGTGGGCGTGGGCGCGAAGGGCAGCTCCGGCGTCGCGGCCAAGCTGAAGACGACGGCGGGCGGCATCACCTACGTCGACGTCGCCTACTCGGTCAAGAACGGCTTCAAGATCGCCAAGGTGCAGAACCGCGCCGGCAACTACGAGCTGCCGGGCAACCGCCAGATCCGCGCCGCGGCGAACTCGCTCAAGAAGCTGCAGAGCAAGGACAACTCGATCACGGTCGTGAACCCGAACGCGAAGGCGAAGTTCGCCTACCCGATCTGCACGTTCACGTACGTGATTCTGCCCCTCAAGACGAGCAAGGCCCCCGAGCTGAAGAAGTTCGTCGACTGGGCCGTCACCAAGGGCCAGTCATACGGGCCGAGCCTGCGGTTCGTCGAGCTGCCGAAGCTCGTGCAGAAGGCAGCCCGCAAGACGCTGAGCCGCGTCCACAGCTAGCTCATTGGGGAAGGGCGCACCGCACGTCGAGCCCGCGGCCACGACCGCCGCGGGCTTCGACGTTCCCGCCTGCAGACTCGATCACGTGCTTGACGATCGCCAGACCGAGGCCCGTCCCGCGCGTCGTGCGCGCGCGGTCGGAGCGGAAGAAGCGCTCGAACAGGCGCGGCACGTCCTCGTCGGGCACGCCGGTCCCGTCGTCGGCGACCTCGAGCAGGACCTCGCCGTCCGCGCGCGAGAGGCTGACCGTGCAGGTCGCACCCTCGCCCGCGTAGCGGAGCGCGTTCTCGAGCAGGTTCTCGGCGACAAGCCGCAGCATCCGGCGGCGCAGCGGCACCTCGATGGTCTCGTCCTCGATGCGGAGGTCGAGCCTGAGGCCCGCCAGCTCCGCGCGCTCGGAAAGCTCCGAGACGACGTCGCGCAGCACCGGCGCCGCCTCGGTCTCGCCCAGCGCGACCACCTCGCGGCCCTGCTCGAGCTCGCTCAGGAAGAGGATGTCGTCGACGAGGTCGGTCATCTCCCCCACCTCGTCGCGCGCCTGGGCGAGCAGCGCCTGCAGGTCGGCGCCGGGGAGCTCCGCGGAGTCGAGCAGCGCCTGGAGCCGCGCGAGCGGCGTGCGCAGCTCGTGGGAGACCGAAGCGGTGAACGCCGTCCGGAGGGCTTCGTAGTCAGTGTCAGCCACTAGGGTTGAGTATCGCGTGACCAAGGTCCTCATCGTCGAAGACGACGACACGATCGCCGAGGGCATGGCGCAGCACCTCGACGCTGCCGGGCTCGACGCCATCCGGGTCGGCGCAGGCGAGGTGGGCCTTGCCCGCCTCCGCTACGAGCGCCCAGACGTGCTCGTGCTCGACCTGATGCTGCCCGGGCTCGACGGCTGGGCGCTGATCGAGCAGGCGCGCTCGGAGGGCATCGGCACGCCGATCCTCGTCGTCAGCGCCCGCGGCTCGGAGCACGACCGCGTGCACGCGCTGCAGATCGGGGCCGACGACTACCTCGTCAAGCCGTTCTCGATGAAGGAGCTCGTCGCGCGGGTGCAGGCGGCGGCGCGGCGCGGTGTGCGCGGCGTCCGCGAGGACCGCGGCGAGGAGCTCGTGATCGAGGAGCTGCGGATCGACCCGCGCTCGGTGCAGGCCTTCGTCGCCGGCGAGAGCGCGGAGCTGACGCCGACGGAGTTCCGGCTGCTCTACACGCTCGCGCAGGATCAGGGCCGCGTCGCGAGCCGCGACGAGCTGCTGCAGCGGATCTGGGGCCGCCGCGCCACGCACCGCGACCGCACCGTCGACGTCTGCGTGCGGCGGCTGCGCGAGAAGATCGACACCCGCGCCCCGACGCACACGTTCATCCAGACGCGCTACGGCGTCGGCTACTCGCTCGAGCCCGTCCCGAAGTAGCTAGTCGGCGGTCGGGAAGCGAGCCCGCCGGGCGGCGCGAGCGACGCGGAGGGCTACCGCGCCCGCCGCGGCGGTGGCGAGCCCGAGCAGGTTCGTCGTCACGCAGGTGCGGCAGGCGTTGCAGCAGGCGGTCGCCGTGGGGGCATGCTCGCCGTACCTCGCGGCAGCCTGCACAGCCTTTCCGGTCCAGATCGGCTTCAGGCCTCGGACTGTAGCTCCCGTGTGAGTTGTTCGACGCGGCGCTCGATCTCGTCGCGGATCGGGCGCACCTCCTCGAGCGGCAGGCCGGCGGGATCCTGGATGCCCCAGTTGAGCCGGCGCAGCCCCGGCGTGGCCGGGCACTGGTCGTCGGCACAGACCGAGACGGCGACGTCGGCCCACCCGAGGTCGGCGTCGTCCAGCCTGTGCGGGACGTGGTCGCCCGCGTCGATCCCGACCTCGCGCAGCGCCTCGACGACCTCGGGGTGCGGCCCGTCGCCCGGGACGACGCCTGCCGAGCGCGCCGCGTGCTCGCCCTGCGCGGCGCGCTCGAAGAGCCGCTCCGCCATCACGCTGCGCCCCTGGTTCCCGACGCAGACGAAGAGGACGTTCACGCGGCCTTGACGGCTTTCACGATCGCGCCGTGCATGCCCTCGGCGACCTCGTGCGTGAAGTCGACGGCGACGTGCTCGAAGCCCGCGGCCTCGAGCCCGGCGACGTACTCCTCGCGCGAGAGAGCGCCTGCGACGCAGCCGCACCAGCTGCCGCGCTCGGCGCGCTCTGCCGGCGTGAGGTGATCCTCGGCCACGATGTCGCTGATCCCGAGCCGCCCCCCCGGCCGCAGCACGCGTGCCATCTCGGTCAGCACCGCCGGCTTGTCGGTCGAGAGGTTGATCACGCAGTTCGAGATCACCACGTCGACGGACTCGGACGGCAGCGGGACGGCCTCGATCTCGCCCCTGAGGAAGTGCGCGTTCGCGGTTCCGGCCTCGCGGGCGTTGCGCTGCGCGAGCGCGAGCATCTCGTCGGTCATGTCGACGCCGTAGGCCACGCCCGTCGGCCCGACGCGCCTGGCGGAGAGGATCACGTCGATCCCGCCGCCCGAGCCGAGGTCGAGCACGACCTCGCCCTCGCGCAGCTCGGCGACGGCGGTCGGGTTGCCGCAGCCGAGGGATGCCAGCGCGGCGGCGTCCGGGAGCTCGTCCCGCTGCTCGGAGCTGTAGAGCGACTCGCCGAAGTCGGCGGAGCCCGAGTCGCCGCAGCAGCCGCTGCCTCCATCGGTGACAGCGCGCGCGGCCTCGGCGTAGCGGTCGCGAACCTGCTCGCGCAGGGCGTCGGTGGTGTCGGTGGTGTCGGTGCTCATGTCGGAACCTCCTGGAGTTGCACGATCCCGGCCAGCCGCGCCGCGGCCTCGGGGTCGAGGGAGAAGTAGGCCCACTTGCCGCGCTGCTCGCGGTTGAGTAGCCCCGCGCGCGTGAGCTTCGAAAGGTGGTGGCTCGCAGTCGGCTGGCCCAGCCCGAGCAGCTGCGGGAACTCGCAGGCGCAGACCGGCTCGTCGCTCTGCGCGAGCCGGTTCACGATCCGCACCCGAGCCGGGTCGGCGAGCGCCTTGAAGAGCTGCGCCGTCGCCTCCGCCTCGGCCTCGTCGATCGTCTCTGCCGCGAGCGGCGTGCAGCACTGGATCACGGGCAGCTGCGTCTCCATCGCCTGCATCGTATCGATAACCTTCGATATGTCAACCGGCGCTACTCGAGCCGGTAGAGCGGGACGAGGCTCTTCTCGGCCTCGTTCTCGATCCGTGCGACGACCTCGACGTACGGCTCGAGCCCCGATCCGTGCAGCTTCGACTTCAGCAGCTCGTCGACCTGGTAGACGCCGGCCGAGTTGTTCATCTTGATCTCCACCGAGACCGGCCGCTCCTCGCCCTCGGCGATCACGACCTCGTCGATGGCCGCCGCCGAGATCGAGTGGATCGACACCCGCCCCCGCTCGAACGGGATGCGCGAGCGCCCCTCCTCGATGTCGAGCGCGTCGGCGACGCGCACGATCCCGGCCTCGAGCGTCAGTGGATGCCCCGACTCGCGGTGCGAGGTGATCGTCTCCAGCACCTCGGAGACGACGACCGTCAGCTCCGGCTCCTCGTAGATTCCGGCTAGCAGCTCACGCGCCTTCGGCTCGGCGAGGAAGAGGCTCCAGTCCTCGTGCCGGTCGCGGTGCACGGCCATGCCCACGCAGTGCAGCAGCGCGCCCAGGAGCACGACGACCTCGGCGTCCTCCTGCTTCATCCCGTAGTCGGAGACCATCCCGGGCTCGACGCCGCGCTTGTGCAGGATCCGCAGGAGCCGCAGGCCGATGTTGGCCACGATCTGGATGTGCACCCAGGAGTGGTCGTTGATCCCGAGCCGCTTGACGGCGTTCACGTTCGCGACGTGCCACCACGCCTTGAGGCCGTTGTCGGCGTTCACGCGCTCGAGCACCTTCTGGAGCTTGCGGCTGCGCTGCGCGGGGACCTTGATCCGCATCTGCCCCACGGCGTCGGCCGGCGAGAGCCGCGCTTCGCGCTCGGCCTCTTCCGAGGCCGGCTCCTCGATCCGCTCGCGGAGCTCCCTGTCGAGCTGCGACACGACCTCCGACCCTACTCGTTCCCGGCGCGTCCCGTTACGATCTGGACATGCGCACGATGAACCCGATCCACGACTCGACGTGCTCGGTCGCCGCGTGCGCGGAGATCCTCGGCGCGAAGTGGACGGCGGTCCTCGTCCACGACCTCTCGGAGGGGCCGCGCCGCTTCACCGAGCTGGAGCACTCCTGCAGCGGCATCAGCCCGCGGACGCTCTCCGAGCGCCTGCGCGCGCTCGAGCAGGAGGGCATCGTCGTGCGACGCAGCTACGCCGAGTCGCCCCCGCGCGTCGAGTACGAGCTGACGGACAAGGGCGAGGCGCTGCTGCCGATCATCGACGAGATGCGCCGCTTCGGGCACGCGTGGCTCGGCTGTGGCCAGGCGCTACCCGTCTAGCGCCGCCAGCCGCCGGTAGAGCTCCTTCGCCGTCTCGATCCCGAGCGGCAGGTACTCGGCGAGCAGCCGCTCGTTCGGCGAATGGATGCTGCTCTCGGCGGTCGCGAAGCCCGTGACGATCGTCGGGATGCCCTTGTCGGCGAGCGCGGGGACGATCGGCAGCGTCCCGCCCGAGCGGACGAGCAGCGGCCGGCGGCCCATCGTGTGCTCGAAGGCGTCCTGCGC
>DASSQK010000007.1:0-4848 GCA_035702555.1 Gaiellaceae bacterium
AACACGCTCGTCCTCGTCACCTACGACGAGTTCGGCGGCGAGTGGGATCACGTGCCGCCTCCGGGCCAGGGCAACGACAACGGCCCGCACGACCAGTGGGGCCCGGGGACGCGCATCCCGGCGCTCGTGCTCGGCCCGCACCTGAAGGGGCCGTTCGTCGTCGACCACACCGAGTACGACACGACCACGGTGCTGGCGACCATCGAGCAGCGCTACGGCCTGGCTCCGCTGAGCCCGCGCGACGCTGCGATGAACAGCCTCGCGAACGTCTTCGACGCCCACTAGGCGCCGGGACGGCCTCTTGCGACGACGGCCCCTCTCCGGAGGGGGCCGTCGTCGTTCTAGGGTCTGACGAAGCCCATGCGCTCGTACATCTGCTCGAGCGTGGGCGCCGCCGTCTCGCGGGCCTTGTCGGCGCCGCGGGCGAGGAGGGCGCGCAGCTCGCCCTCGTCGGCGCGCAGCTCCTCGTAGCGCGTCCGGATCGGGTCGAGCACCGCAACGACGGCCTCGGCCACGTCCTGCTTGAAGGCGCCGTAGCCGCCACCGTCGTAGCGCGCCTCGATCGCCGTGATCTCCTGGCCGCTCATGATCGAGAGGATCTCGATCAGGTTCGAGATACCCGCCTTCTCCTCGGGGTCGTGGCGGACGTCGGTGCCGGAGTCGGTGACGGCGCTGCGGAACTTCTTGCGGATCGTCTCGGGCGGGTCGAGCACGCCGACCGTGCCCTGCGCTGTGCCGCCGGTGGTGGACATCTTCTTCGCCGGCTCCTGCAAATCCATCACCTTGCCGCCGACCTCGGGGATCATCGCGTCGGGGACGCGAAAGGTCTCGCCGTAGCGGGCGTTGAAGCGCTCCGCGACGTTGCGCGAGAGCTCGAGGTGCTGCCGCTGGTCCTCGCCGACCGGAACCAGGTCGGTCTGGTAGAGCAGGATGTCGCCCGCCTGCAGCACCGGGTAGGTGAAGAGGCCTGCGGAGACGAACGCCTGCTGTTCGCGCTTGTCCTTGAACTGGGTCATCCGGTTCAGCTCGCCGAAGCTCGTGACCGAGCCGAGTAGCCAGGCCGCCTCGGCGTGCGCCCGGACGTGGCTCTGCGCGAAGAGCGTGCACCGGTCGGGGTCGAGGCCTGCCGCGAAGAGCAGGGCCGCGAGCGAGAGCGTCGACTCGCGCAGGTCGTCGGGGTCGAACTCGGTCGTGATCGAGTGCAGGTCGACGATGCAGAAGAACGACTCGCCCTTCTCCTGCGTGGCGACGTAGTTCCGGATCGCCCCGATGTAGTTGCCCAGGTGCTTCGCGCCGGTGGGCTGGATACCGCTGAAGATTCGCATCGGCTCAGTATCGCAACTACCCCACGGGGCCGATTTCGGCCGCGCTGCGGGTACTTACCGGGCGGGTAGCCTCCTATGGCCGTGGCGACGAACGGATCCCCCGAGCTGCTGATCGTGATGGCGACCGGCGCGACGCCGGACCAGACCGAGCACGTGCTGGCGCGCCTGCAGGAGGCCGGCGTTGACGCGCGCGTGTCCCGCGGGCGCGAGTCGACGGTGATCGGTGCGATCGGCGAGCGCGAGCTGCTCGCGACGCTGCCGCTCGAGGGCTACCCGGGAGTCGAGCAGGTGCTGCCGATCCTGAAGCCGTACAAGCTCGTCTCGCGCGAGGTCTCGCCCGACCCGACGGTGATCGAGGTGGACGGCCGCAAGATCGGCGACGAGTACTTCGGACTGATCGCCGGCCCGTGCACGGTCGAGTACCGCGAGCAGACGCTCGAGACGGCGCGTGCGGTCGCCGAGGCCGGGGCGACCTGGCTGCGCGGCGGCGCCTTCAAGCCGCGGACCTCGCCGTACACCTTCCAGGGCCTCGGCGAGGACGCGCTCACGATCCTGCAGGAGGCACGCGAGGAGACGGGGCTGCCGGTGGTGACGGAGCTGATGGACCCGCGCCACGTCGAGGCGGTGCTGGACGCGGCCGACGTGATCCAGATCGGGGCGCGCAACATGCAGAACTTCATGCTGCTCGCCGAGGTCGGGCGGGCGGACAAGCCGGTGCTGCTCAAGCGCGGGCCGTCGGCCTCGGTCGAGGAGCTGCTGATGGCCGCGGAGTACGTCGCGCGCGAGGGGAACGAGCGGATCGTCCTCTGCGAGCGCGGGATCAAGACGTTCGAGCGCACGACGCGCTACACGCTCGACCTCGGCTCCGTCGCGGTGCTGAAGCACGAGACGCACCTGCCGGTGATCGTCGATCCCTCGCACGCAGCCGGACGGCGCGACCTCGTCCTGCCGTTGGCGCGGGCGGGCGCGGCCGTCGGGGCGGACGGGATCATCGTCGAGTCGCACCCGGAGCCGGAGCAGGCGCTCTGCGACGGCCCGCAGCAGATCCCGACGGCGGAGTTCGGCGAGTTCGCCGACGAGGTGCGCCGGGTCGCCGAGCTGCTCGGCAAGCGGATCGGCTGAGCTCGCGCCGTGGGCAAATCGTCACACCTTCGGCACGAAGCCGCGAGAGACACGTCACACCTTCGGCGCTAGCGTGAGTAAACCCCGGGTGGGTGGGGGTTAGGGATGGAACCCGCCTGTCGGCGCCTGCGCGCCCCGGCCCAGCCCGCCCCGCCGCGGTGGCGCGGTTAGCCTGAGCCGTCGTGGAGGTCAAGCGGCTCGGGATCATCGGCACCGGCCTGATCGGGGCGTCCGTCGGCCTCGCCGCCAGGCGCGCCGGCGTCGAGCGGGTCGTCGGCTACGACGTCTCCGAGGCGACCCTCGAGACCGCCCGCGAGCGCGGGGCGGTCGACACGGCGGCGAGCGCGGCCGAGGAGGTCGCCGACGCCGACCTCCTCGTCGTGGCCGCGCCGGTGATCGCGCTGCGCTCGGTGCTGCGCGACGCGCTGGAGGCGGCGGGAGCCGGTGCGGGACGATCGTCCGCGACCGTCACCGACGTCGGCTCCACGAAAGCGAACCTGGCCGACGCGCTCACGAGCCCGCGCTTCGTCGGCGGCCACCCCGTCACCGGCTCCGAGGCGCACGGGCCCGAGCACGCGACCGCCGACCTCTTCGACGGCGCCACCTGGTTCCTGACGCCGACGGCGCAGACCGACCCCAGTCGCTATCGCCTCGTCCACGGCTTCGTCGCGTCGCTCGGCGCGACCCCGGTCGCGATCGACCCGGAGGCGCACGACCGGCTCGTCGCCCTGACGAGCCACCTTCCGCACGCGCTCGCGAACCTGCTCGTCAACCAGGCGGGCGCCACGCGGGTCGAGGGCCACGAGCCGCTCGCCGCGGCCGGCGGCTCGCTGCGCGACATGACGCGCGTGGCCGGCGCGAACCCGCGCATCTGGATCGACATCTTCCTCGAGAACACCGCCGCTCTCCGCGAGGCCCTCGGCGAGCACCGCCGCCGGCTCGAACAGCTGGAAGCCGCCCTCGAGGCGCGCGACACCGGCTTCGTCGCACGCTGGATCGGCGAGGCCGCCGAGAACCGCCGGCGGATGCTCGCGGACGCGTTCCCGGACCCGAGCGACCTCCACCGCCTGCGCGTGCACGTGCCCGACCGGCCCGGCGTGCTCGCCGGGATCACGCAGACGCTCGGCGCGCAGCGGATCAACATCGAGGACTTCGAGCTCCAGCACGTCTCGCCGGAGCGCGGCGGCACGCTGACCCTGCTCGTCACGGGTGCGGGCGAGGCCGAGCGCGCGGCGGGGCTCCTCGAGTCCCAGGGCTACGGGGTCGTCGTCTCCCCGGTGCTGGACGAATGAAGATCGAGCCGGCGGCGTCGCTGCGCGGCCACATCGCGGTTCCCGGCGACAAGTCGATCTCCCACCGCGCCGTACTGCTCGGGGCGGTCGCCGACGGGGAGACGAGCGTGCGCGGCTTCGGCCGCTCGCGCGACACCGAGGCGACGATCGCCGCCGTGCGCGCGCTCGGGGTGCAGGTGCACGAGGACGACGTCGACGCGCTCCGCATCGACGGCGCCGGCCTGCGCGGCCTGCGCGACCCCGGCGAGACCATCGACTGCGGCAACTCGGGGACGACCATGCGGCTGCTGGCCGGGATCCTCGCCGGCCAGCGGGGGCGTTTCGAGCTGACCGGCGACGACTCGCTGCGCCGCCGCCCGATGACGAGGATCGCCGAGCCGCTGGCGGAGATGGGCGCGCAGGTCGAGACGGCGGAGGGGACACCGCCCGTCGCGATCGAGGGCGGCGAGCTGCGCGGGATCTGCTACGAGCTGCCGGTCGCGAGCGCGCAGGTGAAGTCGTGCGTGCTCCTCGCCGGCCTGTACGCGCAAGGCCGGACGACCGTCGTCGAGCCGCTCCCGACACGGAACCACACGGAGCTGATGCTGCAGGCGGCGGGCGTGCGCGTGACCCGTGCCCAGCGGCGGATCTCGGTTGGCCCCGCCGAGCGGCTCTCGCTCGGGGAGGTGGTCGTGCCGGGGGACTTCTCGGCGGCCGCGCCGTTCATCGTCGCGGCGACGTTGCTGCCCGGGTCCGAGCTGACGATCCACGACGTCGGCCTCAACCCCCGCCGCACGGGGCTGCTGGAGGTCCTCGCGCGCATGGGCGCGCGTGTAACGGTCTTCCATCGTCACCGCAGCAGCGGCGAGCCGGTCGGCGATGTCGAGGTGCGTTCGTCCGAGCTCGTCGCGACGGTCGTCACCGCCGAGGAGGTGCCGTTGATGGTCGACGAGCTGCCGCTGTTCGCGCTGGCGGCCGCCTGCGCCCGTGGCGAGAGCCGCGTCGAGGGCGCACGAGAGTTGCGCGTGAAGGAGTCGGACCGCATCGAAACCGTGACAACTCTGCTCCGGGCCCTGGCGGTGCGGGCCACCGCGAGCGACGATGGCCTCGGGGTGAGAGGGGTTCCTTCC
>DASSQK010000008.1:0-4536 GCA_035702555.1 Gaiellaceae bacterium
GGCGCGTCCGAGGCCGCGAACGTCTGGTACGGGACGATGCTGGGGTGGGCGTTGCCGAAGCGGCCGGGCTCCTCGCCGGTGACGAGCGCGGACTGCGCGAGGTTCACGAGCGCCGACAGCGCGACGTCGAGCAGCGAGATCTCGATGTGCCTCCCCTCCCCCTCGAGCGCCGCCGCGAGGATCGCCGTCGCCGCGGCGTAGCCGGCGAGGACGTCGACCACGGCGACGCCGACCTTCACCGGCTCCCCGCCCGCCTCGCCGGTGACCGCCATCAGCCCGCTCTCTGCCTGGACGACGAAGTCGTAGCCGGGCCTGCGGTCGCCGAAGCCCGTGATCGAGCAGTAGACGAGGCCGGGTCGCTCCGCCGCGAGCTGCTCGTACCCGACCCCGAGGCGCTCCGCGGTGCCGGGCCGGAAGTTCTCCACCACGACGTCGGCCGAGCGCGCGAGCCGCCGCGCGACCTCCCGCCCCTCCGGCCGCGCCAGGTCGAGCGCGATGCTGCGCTTGCCGCGGTTGAGGGCGAGGAAGTACGCGGCCTCGCCGCCCGCGTACGGCGGGCCCCAGGAGCGCGTGTCGTCGCCGGCGCCGGGCCGCTCGACCTTGACCACGTCCGCGCCGAGATCGGCGAGCAGCATCGTGCAGTAAGGCCCCGCGAGCACCCGCGAGAGGTCGAGCACCCGCAGCGCGGGCAACTACTCGCGCCCGGCGAGCTTGAGGCCCGACGACGGCGTCGGCGCCGGGAAGTTCGCCGGGTGCAGGCGCAGGTCGCGCACCAGCCAGCGCGCGGCGAGCCCGACGGCGACGAGCAGCCCGAGCAGCACGGCCGCCTCGACGGGCGCGTGGTGCCTGACGCCCTCGGCCACCAGCACGAGCCCCGCGAGCACGACTAGCAGCACCGCGATCACGCGGTGGAAGCGCCCGGCCTCGGAGTGCGGCCACGGGTCGAGCGGCCGGACGACCTCGCGCCCGTGGTCGGAGTCGGTGCAGCGCGACTTCGACGGGCACGCGTTGCACACGTGCGCGCGGGCGCGGTAGCGGACGAGGCGCTTCTCGCGGTCGAACTCGTGCGGCCAGAGCTGCTCGCCCTCGGGGCAGACCCAGTGGTCGTGCTCCGGCAGGTAGGCGAAGCCGGCCGTGCGGAAGCGCAGCGCGCGACGGTGGGTGTGCGCCGAGAGCCACTCGAGCAGGAACGCCCCGGTGATCAGAAAGGCCGCGTACCCGGATGCGAAGACGGCCTCGGCGCTCACGTCGTCTTCGCCGCCGCGGCCTCGGCGCCCGTCGGCGCGGCGACGCCTGCCGGCTCGCTGATCTCCGTGAACAGGATGCCGTCGGGCTCGTCCAGCGTGACCTGCTTCACCGTGTAGCGGATGCCGAGGTAGGCGATGTAGAGGGCCGGGACGGCGCCGCCGACGATGAAGACGACGTCGCCGGGGAAGCGCAGCCACTCGATCAGCGCGTTGGTGTGGTTCGTCAGGAACTTCAGCTCGCGCGCGTCGAAGTAGCCCTTGTCGACGGAGTGGTAGAGCTGCAGCAGCCCGAGCGGCAGCAGCGTCGCGAAGCACATCCACGCAAGGCCGAGATTCGTCGACCAGAAGCAGACCTTCGCCCAGCGCTCGGGCCAGCGCTCGGCCGGAATCAGGTAGCGCAGGCAGAACATCGCGAGCCCGAGCGCGAGCATCCCGTAGACGCCCATCATCGCCGCGTGCCCGTGGTTGGCGGTCAGGGCCGTGCCGATCTCGTAGTAGGAGACGATCGGGAGGTTGATCAGGAAGCCGAAGATCCCGGCCCCGAGGAAGTTCCAGAAGCCGACGGAGACGAGGAACATCACGGCCCAGCGGTGCGGGAACGGCGCCTGCGAGCGCGACTCCTGCGCGGCCCCGAGCTGCAGGAACGACCACGCCTCGACCGTCAGGAACGTCAGCGGGATCACCTCGGCGGCCGAGAAGAACGCCCCCAGCGCCATGTGCTCCGCCGGCTCACCGGAGAAGTACAGGTGGTGCATCGTCCCGATCACCCCGCCGACGGAGTACAGGATGATGTCGAGGAAGACGACGGTCAGCGCGATCCGCTCGCGCACGACGCCTAGCAGGACGAACATGTAGGCGACCATCACGGTCGTGAACAGCTCGAGGAAGTCCTCCACCCAGAGGTGCACGACCCAGAAGCGCCAGAACTCGGTGGTCGTGAAGTTGTCGCCAGTGCGAGCGACCAGGCCCACGGCGTAGAAGAGCGGGATCGCGCACGCCGCCAGGAAGAAGAGCCACGGCATGTTGCCCGGGTGCTCTTGCGACAGGCGCCGCCGCAGCACGCGCCAGAGCATCACGACCCAGACGACCAGCCCGATCGTGAGCAGGATCTGCCAGAGGCGCGCGAGGTCGAGGTACTCGAAGCCCTGCAGGCCGAACCAGTTCGACGCGGTTCGCTGGAGGACGCCGTGGATCGCGAGGTACGAGCCGATCAGCGTGCCGAAGACGACGACGGCCAGGGCGCCCAGCAGGCCGTACGCGAGCTTGTCCTGGTGGCGCGGCTCCCGCCGAGCGATCATCGGCGCGAGGAAGATCCCGGCCGCCACGAACGAGGTCGCGACCCAGAAGATCGCCAGCTGCACGTGCCAGGTGCGCATCAGGTTGTACGGGAACCAGCGCGCGAGGTCGAAGCCGAAGAAGTTGTCGATCTCCGCGCGGTAGTGCTGCGACGCGGCGCCGACGAACGTCTGGATCAGGAACAGTGCCGCCATCACGAAGAAGAACCAGGCCGTCGCGCGCTGGGCCGGTGTGAGCGCCACGTCGCCGGGGGTGCGGAAGGAGAGCGTTGCCTGCTCGCGGCCGTGCCAGCCGAGCGCGCCGCCCCAGCGGCCGAAGGCGGCGAACAGCACCCCGATCCCGCCCAGGAGCGCGATCAGCGAGAGCACCGACCACACGAGCACGTTCGCGGTCGGCCGGTTGGCGACCCGCGGCTCCGGCGGCCAGTTGTTCGTGTACGAGTAGCTGTGCCCGGGGCGGTTGGCGGCCGCGGCCCACGCCGTCCAGGCGAAGAAGGCAGTCAGCTGCCGCAGCTGGGTCGGGTCGGTGATCGCCTTCGGCACCAGGCCGTGCTCGCTCGACGGGTCGGAGAAGAAGCGCGTGTAGTGCGGGACGAGCCGGCGGAAGGCCGCGGCCTGGCCCACGCTGAACGTGAGCGTCCCGGTGCCGGAGTCGTAGCGGTTGGTGCGGAAGTCCCTGATCGTCCTGCGAGCCGCCGAGTCCGAGGAGGGGCCTCCGAAGCGGTCGCGGACGATGTTCGAGGCGCGGCGCAGGTAGTCGGCCGTGTAGTCGGGGCCGAGGTAGGCGCCGTGCCCGAACGCCGAGCCGTACTCCATCAGGCCCTTGTTCAGGAACGTCTTCTGGCCCGCGCTGATGTCGCTTCCGGTGAAGAGCGTGGTGCCCGACGGGTCGACCACGCGGTCGGGCACGGGCGGCCGGGCGACGTAGGTGCGGTAGGCGAGGAGGCCGAGGACGAAGAAGCCGCACAGGACGACCAGCACCACCGCCTGGATCCATACCTTCGAGATGAGGAACCCGCGGCGGTTCTCGGCTGCCTCCACGGGCCGGGACCCTAACGCAGCGCAGCGGCCGGTAGAAGACCGGCCCGCGGACGGCCGCGGCTAGCGCGCGGCGGCGTCGTCGCGCTCGATGACGAGGGCCCGCGCGAGCTCGCCCTGCCAGTAGACGATGCTGCGGCGGTTGGCCTCGAGCAGCACCTTCTCCGGGCTCTCGGAGGCGCCGCGCAGCGACTGCCGCTGGTGCACGAGGTCGGCGAGGATCTGCCTGATCCTCTCGACGCGTGGCTGGGTTAC
This sequence comes from Gaiellaceae bacterium, assembly GCA_035702555.1. Taxonomy (GTDB): domain Bacteria; phylum Actinomycetota; class Thermoleophilia; order Gaiellales; family Gaiellaceae; genus AC-32. The sequence goes on from DASSQK010000008.1 coordinate 3,836, forward strand.
GGCTGGTGTTGCCACAGGAACGCCAAGGCGGCTGCGAAGTAGGCGACCAGCGTGCCCCCGCCGGCGATCGCGAGCGACCGCCCCGGATGGCGCGCCACCGACTGCGTGATCCTCGACACCGGCCCTCCTCCCGGCACGCGGAACATGATCCTGCTCAAGTTGTGCCGCACCGCGCGGCGCGGCGCTACTGACCGTCCGGCGGGACTAGTCCCCGTCGAACTCGCGGGACGCGCACGTGGGGCAGTACGGCACCGCGTGCACCGGCTCGTCCGAGTCGAGGTACAGCCGCCAGCGTTCCTGCGGGTCGAGCCAGGGCCGTCGGCATTCCACACAGACGAGTAGCAGCGTGGGAGTGAGACTGGGCGTCGTGTCCATGGTGCTCTTTTCGACCGATTTGCAGGTGATTACTCCTGGCCATTCGGCCAGTTTCGAGGCTAGGAAGCCTCTGCCGCCCGCTCCAGCTCGGCGATCTCGATCTTCCCCATCTCCAGCATCGCGGCCATCACGCGCTGTGCCTTCTCGCGGTCGGGGTCGCCGAGCAGCTCCGGGAGCCGCCGTGGCACGATCTGCCACGAGAGCCCGAACCGGTCCTTCAGCCAGCCGCAGGGCCCGTGCTCGCCGCCGTCGCCGAGCTTCTCCCAGTAGTAGTCGACCTCGTCCTGGTTCTCGCAGTCGACCGAGAACGAGAACGCCTCGCTGTG
>DASSQK010000009.1:0-4266 GCA_035702555.1 Gaiellaceae bacterium
GAGCATCGACCTCGGGGCGGGACTGCTGACGGGCATCGCGTTCCACGGCGGCGACCTCTACGTCGCCGAGGCGTTCTCCGACCACCCGGGCGTCTACCGCGTCGAGGCGAGCGGGCCGCCGGTGCAGGTGCTCGCGCTCCCGGCGGAGAGCTTCCCGAATGGGATCGCGTTTCACGACGGCCGGCTCTACGTGACCGACAGCAGCCTCGGCGCGATCTGGCGCTCCGACCCCGGCGTCCTCTCGGCGCCGGCCGAGCCCTGGCTCTCGGATCCGCTGCTTGCTCCCGGAACGCATACGGGCGACCACGGCATCGGCGTGAACGGCATCGCCTTCCGCGGCTCGCAGCTCTATGCGTCGGTCTCGGATGCCGGTCGCATCGTGCGCGCGGCCGTGAGGCTCGACGGCTCCGCGGGCCGACTCGCCGTCGTGCTCGAGCGCGGCACGCTCCAGACTGCCGACGGGATCGCGTTCGACCCCGCGGGCGAGCTCTGGATCGTCACCAACGGCCCGAACAGGGGCCGCGTGCTCGTCCTCGCACACGGCGAGCTGACGGCCGTCGGCGGACAGCCGGCGTGGCTCGACTACCCGGCGACGCCGATGTTCGGGCCCGGTGGGGCGCTGTTCGTCGAGAACGGCTCCTTCGTACTCGGGACGCCGAGCATCGTGGAACTCCGCTAGGTGCGCGCCCCGGTCGGGCCCCGGCCGGTGCCGTGGCCCGGCCGGCGGCACGCAGCTCTCGTCAGTGGCCGTGCAGGCCGTGGACGACGGCGTGGCCGCGCCCGCGCGCGATCAGCCAACGGTTGAGCGGGAACGCGAAGACGAACGCGATCGCGAGCCCGACGGCGAGGCTCCACCAGAACAGCGCGTCTCCGAGCCCTGCCGCCATCGCGCCCGGAACGAGCAGGATGAAGCCGTTGTCGACGATCTCCATCACGGTGATCGACGCCGTGTCCGAGGCGAAGGTCAGCCCGAGCGCGCGGCGCAGCGGAACGCCTGCGCGCAGGACCGGCGTGAGGGTCAGCGCGTAGCCGAAGACGAACGCGAGCGCGACCGCCAGGGCGATCGACGGAGCGTTGGCCCAGCCCAGCGCCGTCGCGATCGCCAGCCCGAGGACCTCGCCGATCGCGCACCCGGTCAGGCAGTGCGTCGTCGCGCTGAACGCGGCCCGGTTGAGCGAGCCCTGCTGCGCGTGATCGTGACCGGCCGCATGCTCGTGAGCCTGCTCTTGCGCGTGCTCGTGCTCCTGCGCGCTGCGCGGTTCGTCAACGTGATCCGGCATCGCCGTCGTCGTTCCCTCCTCGTCCCGGCTCGATCCTCTAAATACGGTTCGCCCGGCCTCCTCCCCGAGGCGAGCGTAGCGAGGCAATCCGCACCCGTGGGTGACGCGGGTGTGACGGAAGCGTCAAGCTTGCGCGCGCCGTGCGGATCCTCCTCGTGTCGCAGATGTATCCGGGCCCGACCGCGCCCGACCTCGGCGTGTTCGTGGCGCAGCTCGAGCGCGCGCTCGCCGAGCGCGGGCACGAGCTCGAGCGCGCGGTGCTCGACACGCGTGCCGGCGGCAAGCGGCGGTACGCCACGCTCGCTGTGAGCACGCTTCGCGCCTCGAGGCGCTTCGAACCGGACGTCGTCTACGCGCACTTCCTCGTCCCCTCGGGCCTGATCGGCGCGCTCGCCGGCCGCGCGCCGCTCGTCGTCACCGCGCACGGGCGTGACGTGCGCAACATCGGCGCAATCCGCGGGATCGCGACCGCGACCCGCGCCACCGTCCGCCGCGCAGCGGCCGTGATCGCCGTCTCCGACTACCTGCGCCGGGAGCTCGAGCTCAAGATTCCCGAGGCCGCCGGGAAGACCCGCGTAATCGACTCGGGCGTCGACCTCGAACGGTTCGCGGTCCGGCCCGCGCCCGAGGGCGGCCCGCGGTTTCTCTGCATCGGCGCGCTGAGCGAGCGCAAGAACGTCGTCCGCCTCGCCGACGCGTTCGGGCGCCTCGGCGAAGGGACGCTCACGTACGTGGGGGAGGGTCCGCTGCAGCCGCGTCTCGAGGGGCGGCCGAACGTCGAGCTCGCAGGGGCCGTCGGCCACGACGAGGTCCCGACTCGCATCGCGCAGGCTCACGTCGTCTGCCAGCCCAGCCTGATCGAGCCCCTCGGCCAAGCGGTGCTCGAGGCGATGGCGTGCGGCCGCTCGGTCGTCGCCACCCGCATCGGCGGGCCGCCCGAGCTCGTGCCGCCCGACGCCGGGGTGCTCGTCGACCCGCTCGACGTCGACGCGATCGGCCGCGCGCTGCGCCTCGCGGCCGCGCTCCCGTGCCCGAACCCCGCCGCGCGTGCCGCCGCGGAGCCGCACGACGTGCGGGAACAGGCCCGGCGGGTCGAGGAGGTGCTCGAAGAGGCCGCTTCCAAATCGGCGTGAAGTTCGTTTCATGAGACAGACGGAGTTCGCGACCCGCATGTCGAGCAAGAAGATCACCGTCCTCATCGCCGACGACCACCGCCTGTTCGCCGAGGCGCTCGAGGCGATGCTCGCCTCCGAGCCCGAGATCGAGGTGGTTGGCCATGCCCAGAACGGGGAGGAGGCGGTCGAACAGGCACTGTCGCTTCGGCCGGACGTGATCCTGATGGACATCGCCATGCCGGGCGTCGACGGAGTGGAGGCGACGAGGCGGATCCGCAAGATGCAGCGGCGTGCGTGCGTGCTGATGCTGACCGGCTCGAATGCGCGCAGCGACGTCGCGCGGGCGCGCGAGGCCGGCGCGTCCGCGTACGTCACCAAAGACCGGATCGCGGCGCAGCTGATCGAGGCGATTCGAGAGCTCGCGGCCTGAGCTACCCTTTTGCGCGATGCTCCAGCTGGACGCCGTCATCCACGTGCTGCTCTCCGCTGCGCTGATCGCGCTGATCCTGATGCACTCCGGCCGTGACACCGGCTTCGGCGGGATGGGCTTCACTCCCGCCTCGCAGGGCGGCACGCACATCGTCGAGCGGAACCTCACGCGCCTGACGATCGTCGTGGGGATCCTGTTCGCGGCAAACACCGTCGTCCTCTTCCACCTGCTCAAGTAGCCGGTGCCGAGCCGGAGCCGGGCTGCGGCGCTCGCCGTGCTGGCTCTCGCCGCCGCGGGCTGCGACTCGTCCCCACAGAAGCCTGCCGCCCCGCTGCCGGCAACCGGGCCGCCCGGGGTGATGCGCGTCGCGCTCGCCGACCTGCTCTGGCCGCTCGAGCCGCAGCGTGCCCGGACCAGGGACGAGCGCGTCGTCGCTCGGATGCTGTTCTCGACGCCGCTGCGCACCGACGCGACGGGCGCGTTGCGGCCGGGCCTCTGCACAAGCTGGCACGCCATCGGGCGCCTGACGTGGCGCCTGCGCTGCGGCCACGCGGGCGCGATCGCGACGCAGCTGATCAGGGCAAAGGTGGTCGAGGCGAAGGCGATCGCGGCGCGCGACGGCATCCTCACCGTCCGCCTGGCGAGGCCCGATCCGGACCTGCCGTACCGCCTGACCCAGGTGGCCGCGGCGCCGCCCGGGGTGCCCGGGCCGTTCCGGCTGATCTCGGCGAGCCCGACGCGCGTGGTGGCCGAGCGCAACGGGACGCGAGTCGAGCTGCGCAAGCTGCCGCCGTTCGCGGCCCTGCGCGCGTTCCGGGCCGGCCGCCTCGACGAGGCGCCGGTGCCGCTGGGCGACATCCGCGCCGCGAAGCTCGACCGGCAGCTCGCCCCGGCGGTTCGCGTTCGTCGGCTGCTGGCGGCGGATGCCGTCGTCTTCTCGCCCCGGGTCGCCTCGGAGCTGCGCCGCGCCTACGACGACTCGGCCGATCGCGCCGACTACCAGGCGCTCGTGCCCGAGTTCGAGGCGCCGCCGGCCGAGGATCTCGGCAACCGCGGAAAGCCCAGCGCAGGCGCCGCCGCGGTTGCGCTCCGCGATGCCCGCAGGCGCATCCCGTCGCTTCCGCAGGTGGCGGTGCGCTTCGCGCCGCCGACCGACCCGACGCTCGCCTACGGGACGAACCTGCTCGTCGGCGCCTGGCGCGACCTCGGCCTCGGCGCGCTCGTCGGCGGCGGGCGGAGCGACGCGAGCCTCGAGCGGCTCGCGGCGCCGTACCCGAAGCTGGGCGCGCTGCAGGAGCTGGGCGGCCCCGAGGTCGTGCCGATCGCCTGGGTCGCCGACGCGCGGCTGGTCTCGCCCCGTCTGCGCGGGTGGCGCGAGGACGAGCTCGGGAACGTCGACTACGCGGCCGTCAAACTCCGGGGCCCGAGCCGACGCCGGTGA
>DASSQK010000010.1:0-14072 GCA_035702555.1 Gaiellaceae bacterium
CTGCTTCAGCCGGACGAACGGCTTCACGTGGATGATCTGCCCGGCGCTCGGCACGTTCTGCCAGACGGCGCGGTAGACCGTGTTCCGGCGAGGCTTCACGAGCACCGACCAGACGCCGTTCTTGGTCGTCGTACGGGCGACCTGCTCGAACGTCGACGAGCCGAACGGGCGGGCCTCGATGCTGACCTCCTCACCGTTGGAGCCCTGCCTCGAGACCGTGCCCTGGAGGCGGACGCTGCGGAAGATCTGGAGCCACTTCACCGTGGGCCGGATCAGCACGACGCGGGACGCGCTCACTTCGACTGTCCCGTGCTGGTCGGTCTTGAACGCGCCGTGGTACTTGAAGACGCCGCCCTGGCGGAAGATCCGCGCCCAGCTCTCGCCGGGCCTCAGGACGGGCGACTTCCAGCTGTTGTCGTCGGCGACGATCTGCCGGTTGACGGCGTCGTCGTTCTTCCACACCACGCGGTCGCCGTTCAGGATGCTGATCAGCGGCGGAAACCCGCTCGGCGAGATCGACGCGGTGAAGTCGTCGGCGCTTGCCGGAGCGGCGGCAGCCAGCCCGAGGGCAAGCAGAGGCAGAACTAGTAGCTTCTTCATAGGTGAGCCCCCTGCGGTTCGTAGTACGATTCTTACGCTTCGAAAGGGGTACTAACCCAGGCCCGAAAACGGCAAACCGCTTGAGAAAACCTTTACACGGTCGACATGCCGAGGCGGGTGCCGATGACGGATTCGGCGGCCTGGACACTCCCCGAGTGGCCGGTGACGGCCGGCAGGAAGTCGTCGCGGTCGAGCGCGAACAGCTCGACGTCCGTCGCGGCTCGAACCGTCGCGGTGCGCGGCACGTCGCGCAGGAGCGCGATCTCGCCGAAGTAGGAGCCCGCCCCTTCGCGGATCGGCGGTTTGCCGTCCACGAGCACCTCGACCTCGCCCGAGGAGACGATGTAGAAGCGGTCGCCGTGGTCGCCGAGGCGGATGATCTCCTCGCCCGCCGAGGCGTTCACGGGCGTGAGCGCGACGGCGAGCGGCTCAAGCACCGGCGGGGAGAGCGGCGCGAAGATCGGGATCGTCTGCAGCAGCTCGAGCCGCTGCGGGTCGGCCGGCGCGGTGTCCAGCCTGGACAGGCTGGCGTGGGTGACGACCGCCAGGATCGGCAGCACCGAGCCGACGACGACCAGCGTCCAGCGCGCGCCGAAGGCGTTCACGAGCACCGGCGCGAGCACGGCGCCGGCCGCGACCGCCGCGTAGATGAGGCTGTGCAGCACGCCGAACACGCGCGCCAGCACCTCGCTCGGCGTCCCGCGCTGCAGGATCGTGAAGCCGCTGACGTCGCAGATGATGTTCGCGAAGCCGATCAGCCCAAAGGCGAGCAGCGCGATGCCGGTGCGCGGAACCCCGCCGACGAGCAGCAGCGGGCCGCCGGTGCCGGCGACCGCGATCCCGAACGTGGTCGCGAGGCGGCGGTGGCCGACCAGCGCGAGCGAGACGAGGCCGCCGATGATCCCGCCCACGCCCACCGCCGCGTTGAGGTAGCCGACGGCGCTCGGGCCGAGCTCGAGCAGGTCGAAGGCGGCGACCGCGATCAGCACGCCGAAGGCGCCGTTGACGAGCGTCTGCGCCGAGAAGAGGCCGACGACGAGGCGCAGGCGCCGGTCGCGGGCGATCGCGCGGAACCCGGCGGTCGCCTCCTCGAGCAGATGCGGGCGCTCGTGCGTCAGCGGCGGCTCGGTCGCGCGCAGGAGCGGCACGAGCATCAGCGCCGACCAGACGAAGCAGACGGCCGTGACCGCGAAGACGACCCAGACGTTCGACACCGCCAGGAGAACGCCGCCGAGCGCGGGGCCGACGCAGAAGCCGAGGCTCTCGAGCGTGCTCGAGCTCACGTTCGCCGCCGTCAGCTCCTCGGGCGTGCGCGCGAGCGAGGGCAGGATCGCCGACTGCGCGGGCTGGAAGGCGGTGCCGATCACAGACACCAGCGAGGCCAGGACGTAGACCACCGCGGCGGGGGCGTCGCTCACGACGCAGACGGCCATGACCGCGAGGCCGATCGCGCGCAGCGCGTCGGTCGCCAGCATCACGCGCACGCGCGGGTAGCGGTCGCCGAGGACGGCCGCGATCGGCGAGGCGACCGCGGACGGGAGCCAGCGGATCAGCCCGACGAGGCCGACCGCCGACGCGCCGCCCTGCTCGAAGGCGTAGACGACGAGCGCGATCGCGTAGGCCCAGCTGCCGATGATCGAGGCGGCCCAGCCGAGCTGCAGCTGGCGCATCGCGCGGTTCCGGTAGACCTCCGCCATCGCGCGGGCGGACTCGCGCAGGTGCTCTCGCAACCGCTCCACCGTCGCAGAATGGCAGGGCGAATTGCGTTTTTGAAGATGCCGTGGAAGATTTTGGGCACGAACTCCGTCAGGTGATCAGGTTCCGGAAGTTCGAAAGGAGGAAGTTCGGTGACAGAGGATCAGACGAAGGGCGCGCATAAGGGCAAGGACGAGGACGTCGAGGCCCACGCCCATAAGGGCGCCCCCGTCGACTCGCACAAGGCTGCGAACGACGAGGGCGACGACGTCGAGGCGCACATGCACAAGGCAAGCCACAAGGCCAGCCACAAGGCCTAGGGTTTCGAGCTCAACCCGAATCTAAGAGGGAGCCGAGAGGCTCCCTCTTAGCGTTCCCGGAGAAGCTTCCCGAGCGCGTCGAGGAGCTGCAGCGCGGCCTCGCGCTTCTCCTCGTCGGCGTCGTCGAGCCGTGACGCGAAGCGGGCGAACGCGGCCGCCTCGCCGCCCTCGCCCTCGAGCACGGCCCGCGCCGTGCGGGCCTTCAGCAGCAGGTCGAGCGCGATCGCGGCCTCGTTCGCGAACAGCCCGAGGAGCTCCATCTCCGCCAGCGAGAACGCGGCCTTCTGCGGTCGGTCGAGCACCTCGAGCACGCCCAGCGCGCGGTCCTCGTGCAGCAGCGGGACGGCCATCAGGCCCTTGGGGACGAACCCCGTCGACTCCGCAGCCTCGCGGGCGAAACGCGGATCCTTGTCGAGCTCCTCGACCACGAGCGGCTGGCGGGTGACGAGCACCCAGCCCGCGATCCCGGTGCTGGACGGGAAGCGCTGGCCGATCAGGTCGCCGGCCCCCTCGCCGGAGACGGCCTCGAAGACCAGCTCGTCGGACTCCTCGTCGAACAGGAACACCGACGACGCCCGCGCGCCGAAGATTGCGCGCGCCACCTCGACGATCGACTGCAGGAGCTCGCGGTAGCCCTCCTCCGAGCCCAGGGCTCCGGCGGCCACCGCCGCGCGCAGGTCGCTCATGCTCCACCTCCCACGTTGTTGGCCGTCAGGTAGAGGACGTTCTTGAGCTGGAACGGGGTCAGCTCGGGGTGCTTCGACAGCACGAGCGCGCAGATGGCGCTCATGTGCGGCGTGGCGAAGCTGTTGCCGGTCGAGAGGATCGTGCCGCCGCCGAGCCACGCGATCTCGACGCCGACGCCGCGCGCGAAGAACTCGACGGGCGGCGAGGGGTTGTAGAAGAAGGTCATCGGGTCGGGCTCCTCGTGGCTGCCGACCGAGATCACCGACGAGAAGCGCCACGGGTAGCTCTCGACCGGCATGTTGTGCGCGGACGCGACGAGGACGGTGTTGCGGAAGTACGCCTTGTCGGCGAGCTCGTGCAGAAGCTCCGCGAACTGGCGCTTCGTCGTCGAGAGGCTCATGTTGATCACGTCGAAGTCCTGGTCGACCGCCCAGCGCAGGCCTGCGAGCAGCACCGGGCCGCTGCCCTTGAAGCCCGCGCCCAGCACGCGGGCGCTGAAGAGCTCGCATTCGGGCGCGAGCTGCCGCACGATCCCCGCGCACGCCGTGCCGTGGCCGCAGAGGTCGCCCTCGGTGTCGTCGACGACGTCGATCTCGTCCTCGTCGTCGCGGTTGAACGCGACGGCGCCCTCCACCTCGCCCACGCGCGGATGGCCGGCCTCGATGCCGCTGTCGAGGATGCACACGCGGACGCCCTTGCCGGTCGCGCCACCGAAAGCCCAGTCGCGGGTGACGCGCTCCGGCCAGTCGACGCCGATCGAGATGCGCTCGCCGGCCCCGGCCGGGAGGCTCCACGCGGGTAGGTCTGCCGGCTCCTCCGTCACGCGCGGATCGTAATCCGACGCGACGCTAGCGGTCGCTCAGAAGGCGGCGGAGCTCCGCGACCACGCGAGGCTGCGGCTCCACGCCCTCGGCTTCCAGCGCACGCTCGAGGTCGGCCAGCACCTCGGCGCGGAAGGCTGCGTCCGCCTCGGCCCGCGCGACGAGCTCGTCGAGCCCGCGCCGCGCCGCCGGCAGCTCCTGGGCCGCCCGCACCCAGGCCTCGGGGGCCGGGGGAAGCATCCCGATCAGCCTGGACAGTTGCTCATGGTCGTAGTCGCTCATCACGTCACCTGTCCACTGGACGCAGCGGGGGGCAGATTTCTTCCCTCCCCTTCGAACGTGTCACGCAGCTTGTCGAGGCAGCGCGAGATGCGGCTCGCGATCGTCCCCGAGGGCAGGCCGAGCTGGTCGCCGATCGTGCGGTAGCTCTCGTCGCGCGCGAAGAACCGGTCGAGGATCTGCCGGCAGTTCTCCGGAAGCTCGGCCATCGCCTCGTGGACGTCGAAAGCCTCCTCCAGCTTCGTCAGCACGTCCTCCGCCGGGAGCTCGGGGAGCTCGTCGATGTCGGCGTCGGACTCGCGCGCGCCCGAGCGGAGCCGGTCGATGCAGAGGCGGCGGGTCAGCTGCGCGATCCACGGCCGTACCGCCTCGTCTTCCCGCAGCGAGTCGAGCCGCTCGTAGACGCGCGTGAAGACCTCCTGGAAGACGTCCTCGGCGTCCTGCTGGGGCAGGCGGAACCCCTGGACGGCGATCGCGTACACGTACCGTGAGAAGCGCTCGACAAGCTCGCGCCACGCGTCCTCGTCGCCCGCGCGGCAGCGCGCGACGAGTTGCGCGTCGTTGACCGCACCCGCGGTCAGCTCTGAGCGGCGCGCAGCCGCTTCGCCATCGTCTCCAGGAGCTTCCATGCGATCGAAGCGTTGCTCTCGACGAGCGGCCGGAACTCCCAGGAGGTGAGGCCGTAGCAGCGGAGCTCGCTGTCGGCGGTGATCGTGGCGCTCCGCGCGCCGTCGTCGATGAGGGCGATCTCTCCGAAGTAGTCGCCCGGCCCGAGCTTCGCGCGCTCGGAGCCGTGGACGGAGACCGTCGCCTCCCCGCTCTCGATCACGAAGAACCCGGCGCCCGTCTTGCCCTCGTCGGCGACGGTCCTGCCGGCTTCGAACGTGCGCTGCTTGAACGAGCGCGCGAGGCGCTCGAGCTCGCCGTGCTCGAAGTCGGCGAACAGCGGTACCTGTTGCAGCAACTCGACGGGTGCTTCGGCCACGCGCTGATTCTATGGCTTCGCGGCCTCGGCGCGACTCGCGAGCTCCTCGATCGTGCCCTCGGCGGCGTCGAGGCGCTCCTTGCAGAAGCGGTAGAGCTCCTCGCCGCGCTCCCACAGCTTCAGCGCCTCGTCGAGCGGCGCCTCGCCGGTCTCGAGCCGCTGGACGATGCCCTCCAGCTCCTTCTGCGCCTCCTCGAAGGTCACCGCGTGTCCTCCACGCGGGCGCCGAAGCCGCCGTCTGCGAGCTCCACCTCGACGCGCTCGCCCGGCGCCACCGCGCCGCCGGAGCGAACGATGGCGTCCTGCGCGCGGACGATGGCGTAGCCGCGCTCGAGGGTCGACCTGGGCGAGAGCGTGCGCAGGCGCCCCGCGGTCTGCTCCAGGCGCGCCCGGCTGCGCTCGAGATGCAGGCGCGGCGCGCGGCCCAGGCGCTCGTGGGCCCGGTCGAGCCGCTGCCGCTCGCGCTCGAGGCTGCGGCGCGTCCCGCGCTCGAGGCCGGCGCGGGAACGGTCGAGCCGCTCCAGCAGCTGCGCGAGATCCGGCACGACGAGGCGGCCGGCGACGCTCGGCGTGGAGGCGCGGACGTCGGCCGCGAGATCGCAGAGCGGCGTGTCCTGCTCGTGCCCGACGGCGCTCACGACCGGCACCGGGCAGTCGGCGATCGCGCGCACGAGCCGCTCGTCGCTGAACGGGAGGAGGTCCTCGAAGCTCCCGCCGCCGCGCGCGACGACGACCACGTCGACGCCCTCGCGGCAGAGCGCGCGCAGCGCCTCGACCACGGCCCCGGCGGCGCGCGGCCCCTGGACGTACGTCTCCGCGACGAGCACGTTCGCCGGCGGGAACCGGGTGGTCACGGCCGTCAGGACGTCGCGCTTCGCCGCGGCGTCGTTGCCCGTCACGAGCCCGATCCGCCGCGGCAGAAGCGGCAGCGGCCGCTTGCGCTCGGCGGCGAACAGCCCCTCGGCGGCCAGCTTCGACTTCAACCGCTCCAGGGCCGCGAGGTGGTCGCCGAGCCCGAACCGCTCGAGCGAGAGCGCGCGCAGGCGGAACTCGCCGCGCGCCTCGAAGAGCTCCGGCCGCCCGTAGGCATGAACGCGGACGCCGTCGGCGACCTCGAGCCGCAGCGCGTCGAACTGGCCGCGCGGCATCGAGACGCTCAGGCACGCGCCGTCCTCGGGATCCTTGAGCGTGAAGAAGACGCTCGCCCAGCGCGAGGAGCGGCGCAGCTCCGTCACCTCGCCCTCGACCCAGACCGTCGGCAGGCGCGAGAGCCAGGAGGCGACGCCGCGGTTGAAGGCGCCGACGGAGTAGACCTTGCGGTCGCCGTACTCGATCGCCTCGACCTTCACGAGGCCAGGATACGGGCGGCGTTTCGGCTAGATGAGGATCTCGGCGGCGGTCTCGGGCGAGCAGCCCTGCCGGATCAGGTCGACCGCGTGGTGCAGGTCGGCCTCGCTGTGCGCGATCTTCTCGGCGAGCCGGAGCGGATAGCCGGCCTCCATGAGCACGTGCAGGCGCCAGCTCTCGACTTTCGCCTGCTCGTCACGGGGTGTCTCGGCGATCTGCGTCATGGCGTCCGTGGTTCGTCCTGTCCTAGACGAACCCTGCATTCGTAAGTTGGCGGTTCCGCGCTTCAGCTGCGCCGAAACGTCGGAGCCAGCCGCGAGCCCGCGTCTTCGAGGGCGGCGTCGATCCGTCGCTGCAGCTCCTGGAGCCGCGCGTTGAGGGTCGTACGCTCGGCCTCGGCGTCGGCCGCGAGGGCCTGAACCTGCGCCCGGAGAGCGACCTCGGCGTCGCCGATCCGGCGTTGGAGGTCGGCGACGAGCTCGTCGCGCTCGTGCTCGAGCGTGTTGCCGATCTGCGAGAGCCGCTGCTCCAGACGACGGCCTCCGGCGTCGGCGACCTTCGACAGGCGCTCGGCGAGGACGCCCTGCGCCTCCTTCGCGAAGTGCGCGACGGCGCGGTCGAGCTCGCGCGAGAGCCGCTGGGCGGCGTCGTCGCGCGAGACGCGGATCGCCTCGGCGAACTGCTTCGAGACGGCCTCCGAGAAGCTGTCCGCGGTTCGTTCGACCACGCGCTTGAGCTGGTCGAGCTGGCGGCGCTCGATGTCGGCGAACCCGGCCTGGATCCGCTGGATCGCCTCGGCCTCCTCCGTCGCGACGCGCTCGCGGAGCTCGACCTCGCGCTGGCGCAGGCGCTCCGCGACCTCCTGCAGCGCCCGGCGACGGTCGCGCTCGTGAGCCTCGAGCTGGTCGCGCGCCTCGGCCGCGACCTCCTCGGCGGAGCCCGCGAGCTGCTGCTCCATCGCGGACAGCCGCTCGCGCTGCGCCTCGCTCGCCGCGTCGAGGCGCTCGGTGTCGAGCGCCAGGCGCGACTCGGCGCCCGCCATCAACCGCTGCTGCCGGTCGCCGAACGCCCGCAGCTGGGCGGTCAGTGCACCCTCGCTGCGCTCGATGTCGTCCCGCAGCTCGTTCAGCCGCTGGGCGACCCGCCGCTCGACGCTCGCAAGGGCCTCGCTCAGCTCGGCGCTCGCGCGATGCTCGCGTTGCGTGAGGGCCTCCCGCCGCTCCTCGGCGATCCGACGCTCCTCGGCGACGAGCTTCGACAGCGAGTCCGCGCGCGCCCGCGCGAGCGTCCGCTCGAGCTCGGCGGCGCGAGCGCCGGCCTCGGCCTGGACGACGTCGTCGAAGCGCTTCTCGGCCTCCTCGATCCGGAGGTCGACCTCGCGTGCGCGGCCGACCAGCTGCTGGAGCGCGACCAGCGCGAGCTCGAGGGCCGCGCAGACGGTGAGCCCTCCGGCCGCGAGCGCGAGCTCGCGCGTGGGCTCGAGCGCGAAGACGACCCACCCGGCCGCGGCCGCGACGGCCACTCCCGAGCTCAGGGCCAGGAGGAGGCGTCGCGAGGCACGGTCGGTCACGGCCGCGGCGGCGGACGCGAACACGACGACCACCGCTGCCGCGAAGAGGAGCTCGAACACCTCCGCCCGCACCGGCGGCATGCTACGTCAGCCTGAGCACCAGCAGCGCGGCGGCCAGCGCGACGTTCGCGGCGGCGAGCATCTTCAGCGCGCGCTCCGGCGCGGCCGCCAGCGTCTCGCGCGTGACGGGCTCGGTCTCGCCGTCTTCCAGCCGGATCGTCCCCTCGACGTGCACGACGCGGCGGCGGAGGTGTCGGACCGGTGTCGAGAGCACGCGCTGGACGTAGCTCGTCAGCGTCGCGTAGGCCGCCGCGAGCAACGCGACCCACGAGATCGTCCCCGCGCAGGCGAAGTAGCCCGTGAGGAGCGGGAACGCGCCCCAGGCGAGCGCGAAGCCCCAGCCCGTGTGGATCGCTCCGCGGAAGAGCTCGAGGTTGTAGACCGGCACGAGCGCGGCCCCGACGCCGACGAAGACGAGTAGCCACCAGTCGAAGGCGATCGCACCCGCGATCCCGATCGCGATCGCGCCGACCAGCGGGACGATGCTGAGCACGATCAGGACGTTCCGCGGGATCCGCGTCTGCAGCGGCCGCCCGTTGAGCTCGTCGAGGGCGTGCGCGGAGATCCCGAGCGCGAGGAAGAACGCCGCCGCGGTCGCGGCGAGACGGCCCTCGTAGAGCGTCGGCGCGAGGCAGGCGCCGATCGCGACGTAGCTCAGGTGCCAGGCCGTGTACGGCGGGTGCAGGAGAGTGACGTAGTCGCGCCAGCCGCCCGGCGCGAGGGCGTAGAAGGCCGGCCGCGCCTCGGCCTGCGTCACGCGCGGCGCCCCCACAGGACGGTGCAGCCGCCGAGGCTCAGCCGCCGCGCACGGGGGTCGTCGAAGCCCGCCTCCCGGAGCGCAGTCAACAGGCGCGGCACCGGCCAGCGCTCGTCGAACGCGCGGATGCTGCTTCCGAGGAAGCGCCCGACCTCGTGCCACCCCGGGGAGATCGCGCGGCCGAGCACGGGGAGGCCGACGTCGACCCAGAGGTTCCAGGCGGCGCGCGGAGCCGCTCCGGGTGGGACGCCGAAGTCGAGGAGGGCGGCCGTCGCGCCGGGCCGCAGCACGCGGGCGAGCTCACGCAGCCCGGCGGGCAGGTCGTCGAGGTAGCGCAGGAGGTATGCGGAGGTCAGGCCGTCGAAGGTCGCGTCCGCGAGCGGCAGCTGCTGCGCCGATCCCTCGACGAGCCGCACGCGCGCTGCCGCCGCGGCGAGCACGCGGCGCCGTCCTTCCTCGAGCATCTCCGGGCTCTGGTCGACGCCGACCACGGAGCACCCCTTCTGCCGGACGAGCTCGAGCGCGACGGCGCCCGTCCCGGTGGCGACGTCGAGCACGGTCTCATCGGGCCTGACCGGAACGCACGACACCAGGAAGCGCCGCCAGCGGGGGTCCTGCCCGAACGAGAGCAGGTTCGCGTAGCGGTCGTACGTCGGGCCGAGCGGTGCGAAGAGCCCGCGGGCGAGCTCCGTGCGGGTCCCTTCCACGCTTGGAGTCTAAGCTCGTGCGCGTGGAGCTCGATCGCGACCTGAGGCGGATAGCGGAGGCGGCCGGCCGGCACGCGGCAGAGGGCGAGGAGGTGACCGGCATCGTCCCCGCCGAGCCGGCCGGCGGAATCCGCCTGTACGTGTGCGCCTTCGGCGGCGGAGGGGAGACGAGCTGGCTCGTGCTCGACGCGACCGGCGTCCCCGTCGAGGACCGCTCGCTCGTGCAGGAGGCGGTCTCGATCGCCGCCCTGTGCGAGGTCGCCGAGGACGCCGCTGGCGTGGAGCCCGACGCCCCGCGCGTCGCGAGCCCCGCGCTGCTCGACGAGCTCGGCGCGCAGGCCGGCACCGAGGTCGCAGCGGCGGTCAGGGGCGCGGTCGAGGCCGTCGAGGAGCTGGAGCGCGACGTCGAGCGCGGCTACAAGCGTCCGCTGAGCTAGTCTGGCCCCATGGAAGGCAGCGGTTTCGGTTTCCCGTTCGGGGGCGACCCCGAGGATCTGATGCGCAACCTGCGCGAGTTCGCGGAGCAGCAGGCGGAGACGGTGCAGGAGGCGCAGCGCGAGCAGTTTGCGACGCTGACCCTCAACACCGCGGTCGAGCTGACCGCTGCCGCGCTCCAGCAGGTTCAGTCGACGGGCGGGGCGGACGAGCAGGCGATCGCCCTGCGCGACGCCATGCGCGTGCTCTTCCCCGAGGCCGTCGCGCTAGTGAGCGCGGCGCGCCAGGGCTTCATGCGCGAAGGCTGACGCGCGCGGTTCCGCCGTGAGCCGGCGACCGGCCCCGATCAGCCAGCGGCCGAGCGTCAGGCGTACGCGATGGCGCGGCGGGATCGGAGACCAGTCGCTGCTCAGGCGCGCCGCCCGTGCTCTGGCGGCTTCTGTGCGAATCTCGTGCTCCAGCATCCGGCGGCTCCTTTCGATCCAAAGTATCTCGATCTCGAATCAAGAGGTTACACTTCAAGTCTCTTGACGTCAAGACATTTTGGAGAAAGAATGCGACCGGTGAACGAGGACGAGCAGGACCACATCGACCGCTGGCTGGCGTCGAACGAGCTGCCTGGGGCGGTCGACCATGAAGTGGAAGGCATCGTCGACCGGATCAACGGGATCCGCCGCCGCCTGCACCGGATGCTCGACGAGACGCTCGCGGAGTTCGGGCTGACCGACGGCGAGTGGAAGGCGCTGACCCACCTCCAGATGGGCGGGCCGCCGCACCGCAAGCCGGTCGGCAAGCTCGCCAAGTGGGCGGATCTCTCGAGCGGGGCGATGACGAATCGCATCGACCGCCTCGAGGAGGCCGGACTCGTCAAGCGGGTGCCGGACCCCGAGGATCGCCGCGGCGTCCTCGTCGAGCTCACCGACGCGGGGCTGCGCACATGGGAGGAGTCGGTCAGCGCGCAGGCCGAGAAGGAGTCGCTGATCGCCTCCGCGCTGAGCGAGGACGAGAAGAAGCAGCTGAACGCGCTGCTGCGGCGGCTGATGATCGAGTTCGAGAAGCGCGAGCCGGAGAGGAAGTAGCCCCCGCCGCGCCGCGAGGACGCGGCGGGAGCCTGTCGAGTCGCCTACCGCGCCGGGGGGATCAGCACGCGGTTGACGACGTGGATGACCCCGTTCGTCGCCATCACGTCGGCCTTCACGACCTTCGCCGTGTTCACGAAGACGTTGGAGCCGGAGACGCGGATCCGGACCTTCTTGCCGTTCAGCGTCTTGGCAGAGCGCAGCTTCACGACGTCGGCGGCGGTGACCTTGCCGGAGACGACGTGGTAGAGCAGGACGGCCTTCAGCTTCGCCTTGTTGGCGAGCAGCGCCTTCAGCGTCTTCTTCGGCACCTTCTTGAAGGCGGCGTCGGTGGGCGCGAAGACGGTGTAGGGGCCTGGCTGCTTCAGCGCCGAGACCAGGCCTGCGCGCTTGAGCAGCTTCGTGAGCGTCGTGAACTTCCCGGCGGCGGTCGCGGTCGCGACGATGTCGCCGTTCGTGCGGGTTCCGGTGCCAGCGGTCGAGCCGAGCGGCGCCGCGGCCAGCGCCGCGACGACGATCACGAGCAGGAGTGCGGTCTTCTTCATGACGTCCTTTCGGTCGGGTTTCGCGTCAGCGCGTCGCGGACGCGGGGGTCGGTCGGGGGCTGGGCTGGCGGCGGCGGCCGGCGGCGAGCCAGCTGAGGCCGTAGAGGGCCGAGACGCCGACGAGTCCGTAGACGATTCGGCTGGCGGCGTTCGTCTCGCCGAAGTCGAGGCCGAACACCCAGGCCACCAGGTCGAACTTCGCGATCGCGACGAGGCCCCAGTTGAGGCCGCCGACGAGCACCAGTACGAGCGGGAGCAGATCGCGCTTCCCGAACATCTGTCCACCTCCTGTAGAGATTCTGTCCAACACGATCGGCACCCTACCTGCCCGGTTGGGCCTTTGTCAAACTCGTGTTCAGATCTTGTATAGTGATGACCGTGAACGGCGAGACGGTGCTCCGGATCGGCGAGCTGAGCAAGCGCTCGGGCGTCAGCCCCGAGCTGTTGCGCGCGTGGGAGCGCCGCTACGGACTGCTGTCGCCGACCCGGTCGAGCGGCGGGCTGCGGCTCTACTCGCTGGACGACCTGGAGCGCGTGCGGCTGATGCGGCGGCACCTCGACGGCGGGCTGGCCGCGGCCGAGGCGGCGACGCTCGTCTCGCGCGCACCGGTCGGCGAGAGCGCGTCCGCGACGGCGGTGGCGTCTCCGCCGGAGGCCCAGTCCGAGCTGGCGGCCGCGCTCGACGCCTTCGACGAGCCCTCCGCGCAGGCGGTGATCGACCGGCTGCTGACGACGACGACGCTCGACGCGGTCCTCGTCGAGGTCGTGCTGCCCTACCTGCGGGAGCTCGGCGAGCGCTGGGAGCGCGGCGAGGCGTCGGTGGCCCAGGAGCACTTCGCCTCGAGCATCCTCCGCGGCCGCCTGCTCGGCCTGGCGCGCGGCTGGGGCCTCGGCCTCGGGCCGCTCGCGCTGCTGGCCTGTCTCCCGGGCGAGCAGCACGAGCTCGGCCTCGTCGCGTTCGGCCTCGCGCTGCGGGCCCGCGGGTGGCGCATCGGCTACCTCGGCGGCGACACTCCGCTCGAGACCGTCGCGAGGGCAGCGGACTCGCTGCGGCCCGAGCTCGTCGTCCTGAGCACGGTCTCCGACGAGCCCGTCCGGGCGGTAGGCCCAGAGCTGCGGGCTCTCGCCGAGCGGCATCGCGTCGCGGTCGGCGGAGCCGGCGCCGCCGGCGAGGCGGCCGAGGACCTCGGCGCGATCGCCCTGGCGGGCGACGTGGTCGCCGAGGCGGGGCGCGTCACGGCGCTCGTGCAGAGCGCCCGCTCGTAGAATCCCGCAGGCCGATGGGGCTCGTCGACTCCGCGATCGTCCGCTTCCTGCCGGCCGTGCCGAAGCCGGTGGTGCGGAGGATCTCGGGGCGGTACATCGCAGGGGAGGAGCTCGACGACGCGCTGATCGTCGTGCGGCGCCTGAACGACTCGGGCAGGCTCGCGACGATCGACGTCCTCGGCGAGGAGATCACGAGCCCCGAGGAGGCGCGGACGATCGCCGTCGCCTACCGCGAGTCGCTCGACGCCTTCGAGCGCGGGAAGCTCGACTCGAACGTCAGCGTCAAGCCCACGGCGCTCGGGCTCAAGCTCGGCTACGACCTCTGCAAGGAGAACCTCGAGGGCGTCGTCGCGCACGCGGGCAAGCTCGGGAACTTCGTCCGGATCGACATGGAGGACGCGTCCACGACGGACGACACGCTGCGGCTCTACCGCGAGCTGCGTGGCGCCGGCCACGACAACGTCGGCGTCGTCCTCCAAGCGCGGCTCAAGCGCACGCTGCAGGACATCCGCGATCTCGCCGACCTGCGGCCGAACGTGCGTCTCTGCAAGGGCATCTACCTGGAGCCGCCGGAGATCGCCTACCGCGACTTCGACTCCGTCCGCGCCAGCTTCGTGCAGGCGCTCGAGGAGCTGCTCGAAGCCGGGTGCTACGTCGGCATCGCGACGCACGACGAGTGGCTCGTCGAGCAGGGCCAGCGGCTGACGAGCGCACGCGGGCTGGGGCGGGAGGACTACGAGTTCCAGATGCTGCTCGGCGTGCGCTCGTCACTCGGGGACGAGCTCGTCCGGGGCGGGCACCGGCTGCGCATCTACACGCCCTACGGCAGGCACTGGTACGCGTACTCGGTGCGGCGGCTGCAGGAGAACCCGAAGCTCGCCGGCTACATCGCCGCCGACACCGTCGGCCGCCTGCTCCC
>DASSQK010000011.1:0-11000 GCA_035702555.1 Gaiellaceae bacterium
ATCGCCAACCCCGAGGCGACCGACCACCTCGAGTTCGATGATCTGCAGGTCAACGACACCGTGAACACGGCCGGCCTGGCCGCAGGCGCGATCCAGCTGTTCGTGGACGGCGGGCTTCTCCCGTAGGAGAGCGCCCATCCCGGTCCATGCGCGGGGCCCCCACCAGGGGGCCCCGCAGGCTTTCGGCGGACGAGCGTCCGGATCGCCGGAGTTACGGAATGGGGATTCTCGCCGTGTACAGGTCGAACTGGTGCAGCGTTCCGTCCGGGTTGTTGCCGGTGCTGTTCGAGTTGTCCGACCACGCCGGCCAGAACGAGCCCCCGACGAAGGCGGCGTGCGTGTAGTCGCCGACGTCGAAGAAGGTGTTCGCGTCCGTGGCGTTCGACGTTCCCTGGCTGACGCGGAAGTTCGACGCCCACGAGGCGCCGCCGTTCGTGGAGTCCGTCGCCCAGATCTGGAAGTCGTCGTTCGGGATTCCGTCGGTGTCGCCGCTCCCTCCGCTTCCGAGATCGTTCCGGGTGTCGTACCAGGAGACGGCGACGTCGCCGCTGGACTGGTCGAGCGCGATTGCCGGGTTGTACTGACTGTTGGGCGTGTTGTCGTCGTTCAGCTTGACCGCGGCAGACCAGGTCGCGCCGTCGTCGTCGGAGCGCTGGAGCATGATGTTCGTGTTGTCGCTCTCGTTCGGCGTCTCCTGCGTCCAGATGAGGTAGACGCGGCCGTTGTGAGCGCCGCCGCTGCGGTCCCAGGCGAGGTTCGCCTCGGCGTCGATCGAGCGATGCGGCTGGGCGGGGATGAAATCGAACCCGCCGACGTGGCTGTGGCCGATCCGGCTGTTGGCCGCGAGACTCGCCTGGTGGAATCCGGCCGGCCCGAGGCCGTCGGGGTCGAGGGCGGTGTAGATGTTCGTGCCGCCCTGCCCGTTCAACGCGGTCTGATAGGTGACCATCACCTGACCGGCCGGGCCGACTGCGGTGTCGCCGTAGTCGCCGTTGCTGTGCGGGCTGGGGACGTTCTCGGGCGCCGTGAAGCTCCCGAACCGGCCGAGCCCGAAGACGGGTGCTCCGAAGGCCTGAACCTGCTTCCCAGGGGAAGCCGTGTAGCTGATCCAGACGCTGTTCTGGCCGGCGGCGATCGACGGCTGGTCGCCGTTCGTCACGACGTCCGCGACCTTCGTGAACGAGATCCCTCCGTCCGTGGAGAGCGCGACGAGCACGTGGCCGTTCGTGTTCACCAGATAGGTCATCCAGAGGTTTCCGAACCGGTCCCACGCGAGCTGCTGGTCGCAGCAGATCTCGCCCAGCGGATCGCCCGCCGTTCCGGTCACACGCCGCGTCCACGTCTGGCCGCCGTCGAAGGAGACGCCCACCGCGAGCCCGGCGACGACGTCCGGCAACGTCGACATCGCCACGACGTTCGACGGGTTCGCGGGATTCACCGCGATCGCATTCTCCGCCTCGTTTCCCGACATGACGGTGACGTCGCGGTTCACGGGCGGCCCGGCGGCTGTCGCCAGGGTCGCCATGGCCAGGGCGCCCGCAAACGCGAGCACGATCGTCGCGGACGTCCTGGTGAGGAACCGGCCGCACATGTCTCCCCCCTTCTCGCTACCCCTTGAGCCCGCGATCGTATGCCGCGTCCCATCCTGAATCAACCGGCCACGTCCAGGTGGAACGGCTCGCCGACGAGGGTGTTGCCGTTGGCGATGAACGTGTCCCGTTCACACCGTGGAACCAGGCGAGTAGCGGATGAGCCCTCGAGTGATGTCGAGGGCTCATCCCTGGGCTCGTGACGCTATTTCCCGACCTTGACGATCGGCGCGTTGAGGACGATATGGGCGTCCCGCACGCTGAGCTCGCCTTTCTTGGCGAGCTCGTTGATCTGGTCGTCCTTGACCAGGAGCACCGCGTTCGCTCCGGCCTTCCAGCTGACGAAGAACTCCTCCCAGAGCGGGTTGTAGTTGCTCTCGCCCGGCTCCGAGCCGAACACCGACAGCTGCCCGGCGGCTGCGCGCCCGGTGACGAAGTACTGCTCGGGCAGCCCCTTGGATCGCCGCAACTCGGCGGAGTAGTTGATGTGCATGGCGCGTGCCTGGGCCTTGCTGGAGACGTCGGTGACGAGGTAGGCGTCCTTGTGACCGTCGTAGAAAGCGCGGTAGGTCAGCTGCCGCGTCTTGGTCGAAGGCCCCAGCGGAAGCCGGCCGGCCGCGTAGGCGGTGGCCACGAGTGCTCCGGCGCCGAAGATGGCAGCAGCGCCGAGCGCGACGTTTCTTATAGACACGATCCCTCCTCTTCTCGAGACGCGCCCGCCCGAGACCTCTACGCGCTGGCCGCGGTGTCGGTTTCGCAGCCGAGACCGGCGTCGGCTCGAGGCGCCAGTCAGTGGCCGACCCGGAGGACGAGCGCCCAGGCGGCGAGCTGAACGCCGTCGCGCTGCCAACGCAACCAGCACGTCAGTTGCGCCACGCCTCGCTCCCTTCGTCGCCTAGTCGCTCTCCTGGCTGTGATCCACTTTGCTGATGGGTGGAGAGGCGCGGAAGATAGGCGTGGGGGCTCGGTGAGAACGCTGATCGTGGAGGTGGCCGTGCTCGGAGTGGCCGTCGCGCTCACGAGCCCTGGCTCGGTGATTGCGGTCATCGCGCTGCTGAGCCTCTCCTCCGGGGCACGGCGTGGGCTCGCGTTCATCGTCGGGTGGCTCGTCGCGATCGGGCTCATCTTCGCGCTGGTGATCCTCGTGCTGCAGGGCCAGGACTTCCACGCCCGGAACACCTCGCCGTCTCGGGCGGCTTCGGCGGTCGAGATCGTCCTCGGCTGCATGCTGCTGGTCGTCGTGGCCTGGATGCATCACCGGCCGCAGCACGAGCCGAAGAACCAGTCGCAGCCGAAGTGGCTCGCACGGGTCGACAGCTCGCACTGGCTCCTGGAGGTCGCGGTCGGCCTGGTCATGCTCAGCTACGCGCTGACGCTGACGGCAGCTGCCGAGACTCTCAAGTCGAACGTCAGCTCACTCGATGCCGCGCTGGCAGGACTCGTCTTCGCGGCGGCCTCGATCGTCACGATCGCCGCGCCGCTGGTGGTCGTCGTGATCGCGCCCGACCGTGCCGCGACGGTGCTCGAGACCTGGAGGAACTGGGTCCTCGCGCATGCTCGATCGATCCTGTTGATCGCCCTCCTGGTGATCGGAGCCGCGCTGATCGCCAGAGGCGCCTACGACCTCGTCGCCTAGCCGCCGGGTCACCACTCGAAGCCGACGGCCCGACTCATCGACTCGCCGCCGACGAGGCTGAAAATTCGGCCCGAAGACGGCGACGTGGACGTACGGGAGATTGAGCCCTCAGGCGTAGGCGAGGGTTCGAAAGCACAGGGCTCCAAACAGGGGAGAACGTGCTGTGCGAAGAGCGGACGCGTCGGCGGTCGTTGAACCACCGTTCACTCGACGCCCCGTCTGCGGAGTGCGGATCGCCGGGCTCTCCAGACCATCGGCTCCTGGTCTGCTCAACGCAATCGCCATCGCGAACCCAACCTTCGTTGACCTCGTTGCCTTTGTCGCGGCGCGCGATTGCGAGCGGCGTCAGGCTCGACGGTTTCGAGACCAACCCAAGCATGGCTCACAAAGGGAGCGACCATCCACGGTGACGGCCGCTACGTCGGACTGACGGCGGGCTCTGGCTCGGCTCGCGTCTGGCGGGACTGCGCCGCCTTGGTGCGCGTTGAGAGCAGGAACGCGCCGGCGATCACGGCTGCGAAGGCGAGAATCCGCACCGCTGCCACCCAGCCGCCTGGGAACGGCTCGTTGAAGACCAGCATCCCGGCTGCGATCGGGAGTGCGTTCGTGAGCAACGTCGCGAGGCCGGCGACCGTCAAGGCACCGCCGCGCTGGAAGCCGCCCTGGAGCGTCGCCGTCCCAACCGCATAGAACACGATCAAGCACACGAGGAACGCGATGTCCGCGGCGCCGCCGTTGACTGCCATCTTCGTCGACACGTCGCCGGCGGCGAAGAGGATTCCGGCAGCGAGTCCCCACGCAGAGCCGCCACCGATCACGCGGGAAAGCGCGATCAAGACAACGGCTGCGATCGCAGAGGCGATCAGCCAGACGCTGATCCAGACGTGACCGGAAGGCGACCCCTCGGCATGGCCGCCAAGGAGGCTGACGCCGAGCAGCGCCAGTCCGACCACCGACAGCAGCGCTCCCATTCGCTCGTGGCCGCTGAGCGGCACGCGAGTGACTTGCGAGACCATGATCGCGAGGATTCCGATGCCGCCGGCGGCGGTTGCCTGCACGAGCGACAGCGGCGCCAGGGAGAGCGCAGCGACATACAGCAACCAGCCCGTGCCTTCGCTCATGAAGCCGAGAAGCCAGCGCCGATTACCGAGCAGCGAGCGCAGCGAGGCGATGGGGCGACGGAGCGAAAGCGGCGGCACTTGTGAGGCGACGCTGTGCTCGAGCAGATAGCCAACGTTCAGCAGGCACGCCGACACGAGCGTGATCAGCAGCGCAAACGCAATCTGCATCGATCCAGCCCTCCCCGGACGGGAGCCTACGCGAACGTGCAGCGACGGTTACCGTCGGAAGCCGTACGCGCTGTCTCCCTCGTTTGGTCAACAGTCGACACTGCTCCGAAGCGAAGGATGGCCCCAATGTTCCTTCTTAAGAGGGGGACGACGCAGAGGGGCCGGGTGCGCCGGCCATGCCGACATCGGCACCACAGCCAACATCTATGCCGACCTGGACACAAGCGACCTCGAGACCGCCCTGCGGGCGATAAGCGAGGCCGAGTGATAACCCGACGGAATCGTTCCCATGGGAAACCCGCGTTTTGCGTGGATGATGGAGGCGGCGGGAATCGAACCCGCGTCCGCGATCGCCCCGATCAGAGCGTCTACAAGCTTAGGCTGCCGTTGCGTTTCGCCCGCCGGCCGGTTGGCAGCCGACCAACCGACGGGCTAGCCATCCTTTGGTGTCGCGCTTCGGGCGATTGGCTCTCCCTAGGCGCCGAGCCCGTTTCTGACGCCGCTACCCGGGCCACGGGCCGAGCTCGGAGCGACGCGCTTCGCTACGGGTTAGGCAGCGAGAGCGAGTGCGGAGTTGTCCTTCGCACTTACGTTAGTTCCCGGTTGTTTTACGAGGCCGACCGGGGACCTCGGCTTGCAGCTCTGCCGGAGAACCGACCACGTCGAAACCAGGTCGCCCCCGTATGTCAGTTCCGCAATTGTAGCCGCCGCGCGTTCGTGTCCTGGTGGGCCAGGACGTCGGCGGTGACCAGCTCGAAGAAGAACGTCGAGCCCTTCTGCTCGTTCGCCTCGACCCAGATGCGGCCGTCCATGCGGTCGATCAGCTCCCTGCAGATGTACAGCCCGAGGCCGGTGCCGCCCACGCCGCGGATCATCTGCGGATCGGCGCGGTAGAACTTCTCGAAGATCCGCTCCTGCTCCTCGGGCGCGACGCCGAGTCCCTCGTCGCGGACGTGGAAGCGGACGTGGTCGTCGCGCGCCTCGGCCCCGACCTCGACCTCCCCGCCGTCGGGCGAGTACTTGATCGCGTTCTCGACGAGGTTCACCAGCACCTGGCGGACCTTGTCGAGGTCGGCCGCCACGTGCGGCAGGTCGCCGTTCGAGCTGATCGTGAGCGTGACCGACGGCGGCGCGTGGATCCGCGTCGCCTCCACCACTCGCTCGACGAGATCCTTGGGGTCGAAGGGCTCGAACTCGAGGTCGATGCGGCCGGCCTCGAGCTGGTTCGCGAGCAGGATCTCGTTGACGATGCGGCCGAGCCGCTCCGACTCGTCGGCGATCAGCGAGACGAAGCGCTCGCGGCCGGTCTCGTCGAGGGCGAAGTCGTGCCGCAGCAGCGTCTGTGCGGCGCCGTAGACAGCGGCCAGCGGCGTGCGCAGCTCGTGCGAGGCGGTCGCGATGAAGTCGGCCTTGATCTGCTCGAGGTGGCGGGCGTCGGTGAGGTCGCGGAAGGCGTAGACGGTGCCGCCGAAGAAGCGGACGCCCGCGATTGCGATCCAGCGCTCGCCGCGCGAGGTCTCGATCGGGATCAGCACCTCGTCGTGGCCCGGGCTCGGCGAGGCGGAGACCGGGACTGTGTCGACGGCGTCCTTCCAGCCGGGGATCGCCTCGGTCGCCGTCCGGCCGACGACGTCGTTGGCCTCGATGAAGGTGATCGCCTTAGCGGCCGGGTTCCAGAGCCGGACGACGCCGTTGCGGTCGAGTAGGAGGACGCCGTCGGCGACGTGCTCCAGCACCTTCGCCGCGTCGGAGCGCTCCTCCACCTCGCGGTAGAGCCGCGCCCGGTCGAGCGCGAGGGCGAGCCGCGCGGCGAGGTCCTCGGCGAGCGCGACGTCGTCGGCCGTGTAGGCCGGACCGCGGTCGGTGCGCGCGATCGTCAGGGCGCCGAGCGGCTGCTTGCGCGCCCACAGCGGGACGCAGAGCGCCGAGCGCGCCTCGAGGCCGACGAACTCCACGCGCTCGCCGCCGGAGGCTTCCCCGAGCCGCGGCAGCACTTGCGTCCGGCCGCTCTCGAAGACCGCGCGTACCTCGCTCTCGGGCTCGTCGCCCGGACCGCGGGCGCCGTTCTGGCTCGTGAGCTCCGCGCGCGCCGCGGCCACGCGATGCAGCTCGTTGCCCTCATCGACCACGTCGATCACGCACCAGTCGGCGAAATCGGCGACGACCAGCTCCGCGACGCGTGTGAGGGCGCCGTCCATCTCGACCGACGCGACGAGGTCGTTGCCCGCGCGGCGGAGCAGGTCGAGCCGGCCCTGGCGCTCCGCGCTCTCCGCGGCCGCGCCGCGCTCGGCCGCCTGCACCTCCTCGCGCCGGTCCTCGGACCGCTTCAGCTCGCCGAGGTCGCGCAGGAAGGTCTGGAGGTAGAGCGGCTCGCCCTTGTGGTCGCGGACGATCGCCGTGTCCTCGCGGACCCAGCCGGCGCGGCCGTCGCGGGCGAGCAGGCGATAGTCGAGCGTGACCGGCGCGCCGGTGGCAGCGCGCTCGAGCTCAGGCAGGACGCGGTCGCGGTCGTCGGGGTGGAGCAGCCTCTCGTGCAGGCCGGGCTGGTCGCGCCACTCGGACGCGGAGTAGCCGGTGAGCTGCGCGATCGCGGGGCCGACGTAGAGCGTGTCGTGCGAGTCGTCCGCCTCCCGCAGCCAGGTGACGAGCGGCATGCCCTCGAGCAGCGCGTGGTGCCTTGCCTCGGCCTTCGCGAGCGCGTTCCGGCGCATGCGCTCACGAGCGCGGGCCCGCCGCACCAGCAGCACCGTCAGGGCCAGCGCGAGCGCCCAGCTCGCGGCCGCGACGACGATGCGCGCCCAGCGGGAGTCGAGCAGGACGAGGAGCGCAGCCGCGGCTCCGGCGAGAGCAAGAGCGGCAACTGCGACGATCCCGAAACGGGCGCGGTACTTCTCTAGAGACAACACAAGCCGGGCGACACCAGGGTATCTCTCGCACCGGCGGGTCACAAGTTGTTTCGCGGCTCCGCTTATGGTTGCCCGCGTGATCGAGGTTTCGCAGGTTGCCGACGAGGCCGAGGAGCGGCTCTCGCTCGAGCTCTACAACGCCGTCTGGCCGCACGAGGCGCTGACGCTCGCCGAGGTGCACTCGTTCAAGCGGGCGGTCGTCGAATGCCTCGACCTCGTCGCGCACGCGGACGGCGAGCCCGCCGGCTCGGCGGTGGTGGCGATCTTTCCCCAGCGACGCGACCTGGCCTTCCTCCTCTCGACGGTGCTTCCGGAGCACCGGCGCCTGGGCGCCGGCACACGCCTGTTCGAGGAGACGTCGCGGTGGGCACGCGGCCGCGGGCTCGAGCGGATGGAGGTGCCGGTGCTCGACGACGACCCCGAGAGCCTCGCGTTCGCGCGGAGGCGCGGCTTCGTCGAGGCCCGCCGCGAGAAGGGCGTCGTGCTCGAGCTCGCGGGCGTCGAGCCGCCGCCGGTCGAGCCGCCCGACGGCGTCGAGATCGTCAGCTGGGCGGCGCGGCCGGAGCTGGCACGCGGCATGTACGAGGTGGCGCGCGAGGCCTTCCCGGACATCCCGGGGCTCGACGACGACGAGGTGGAGCCGTTCGAGGACTGGCTCCTCCACGAGATGCAGGGCTCCGGCGACCGGGCCGACGCGACCTTCGTCGCCGTGGCCGGAGACGAGGTGATCGGCTACGCGAAGTTCTCCCTCACCGCGGCGCGGCCGACCTCGGCGGCCCACGACCTCACCGGCGTGAAGCGCGCGTGGCGCGGGCGCGGCGTGGCGCGGGCGCTGAAGGCGACGCAGATCGGCTGGGCGAAGGCCAACGGCTTCGAGGAGCTGCAGACGCGAAACGACGAGCGCAACGCGCCGATCCGCCGGCTCAACGCCGAGTTCGGCTACCGGCCCGGGGTCGGGCGCATCTACCTCCAAGGTCCGCCGGCGGCGACATGACCGGCGAGACGATTCGCTCCGAGCGGCTCGAGCTCGTCTGGCTCTCGCCGGAGCTGCTCGAGGCCCTGCTCGCAGGGCGGCGCGACGAGGCCGAGCGGCTCGGCGGCTTTGCCATCCCCGCCGGCTGGCCCGACGAGCACGACGGCCGCTTCCTCGAGCTGCGGCTGCGGCAGACCCTGGGGGAGCGAAGCCTCAGCCCCTGGTACGTGCGCGCGATCGTGCTCCCGGAGGGGCGGCGGATGGTCGGCCACATCGGCTTCCACGGCCCGCCCGGCGTCAACGCGCGGCGCGACGCTGATGCGGTCGAGCTCGGCTACACGGTCTTCCCCGAGCACCGGCGTCGCGGGTACGCGACCGAGGCGGTGCGCGCGCTGCTCGCGCACGCGCGAGCGCAGGGCGTCGTCCGGTTCATCGCCTCGGTGGCGCCCGACAACGAGCCGTCGCTCGCGATCGTCCGCCGCCTCGGCTTCGTGGAAGTCGGCCGCCATTGGGACGAGGAGGACGGCGAGGAGCTCGAGTTCGAGCTGACGCCATGAAGCTCGATCACATCGTGTTCGCAGTCGAGGACCTGGCGGCTGCGGCCCAGGAGCTCGAGGCGGAGCACGGCCTCGTCTCGGTCGCAGGCGGACGGCATCCCGGCTGGGGCACCGAGAACCGGATCATCCCGCTCGGCGAGAGCTACCTGGAGCTGATCGCCGTGGCCGACGAGCTCGAGGCGGCGGCCGGCCCCTTCGGGCGATGGGTCGCGGGAGCGCGAGGCGCTCGCCCGCAGCCGCTCGGCTGGGCGGTCCGCACGGACGAGATCGAGCACGTCGCGCGAAGGCTCGGGCTGCCGGTCGCGGAGGGCTCGCGGAAGACGGCGGAGGACGAGTTGCTGCGCTGGCGGTACGCGGGCGTCGAACGGGCGATGGCCGAGCCGTGTTTGCCGTTCTTCATCGAGTGGGCGGCCGGGAGCCCGTTCCCCGGCCGCGCCGCCGCGCCGCGCTTCGGCGTTGCGGAGCTGCGGCTCCGGGGCGACGCCGCGGAGCTGGAGGAGTGGCTGGGGGCGCACGACCTGCCGGTCGTCATGCGGCCGGGCGCGCCCGCCGTCGAGGCGGCCGTGCTGAGCGGACCCGGCGGCGAGGTCGTCCTCAGCGGCGGCTCTTGAGCTCGCGCTCGAGGCGCCGTTTCGTCTCGCGCTCGGCGATGTCGCGGCGCTTGTCGCGGCCCTCCTTGCCGCGGGCGAGCGCGAGCTCCACCTTCGCGCGGCCGTCCTTGAAGTAGAGGCGCGTGGGCACGAGCGTCAGCCCGCGCTCGGCGACCTGCGAGCTGAGCTTGTCGATCTCGCGGCGGCGCAGCAGCAGCTTCCGGTCGCGGTCGGGCTCGTGCGGCTCGACCGAGGCCTGCTCGTAGGGCGGAATGTGCAGGCCGACGAGCCAGAGCTCGCCGTCGCGCGCGTCGGCGTAGGCGCGCTGCAGAACGGCGTGGCCCTGGCGCAGCGACTTGACCTCGCTTCCCTGCAGGACCAGGCCCGCCTCGACCTGCTCGAGGAAGTGGTAGTCGTGCCGCGCACGCCGGTTCTCAGCAATCGTCTTCTCGGCCACGCGGCGATTGTAGGTCGGCACGCTTTCGTCACATCTGCGTCGCAGACACGTGCGCTTTTCGGCGATACGCTCCCTCGCGGGTGGCGGGTGGTCCGATCCCCACCCGGGTGGGGCCGCGCGCGCGTGAACCTATTACCGGCGCGCCGGGACCGGTGACAGCTCGACCTTGCCCTCGTTGCGGCGGATGTCCTCCACCCGCACCTCGATCGGGTCGCCGAGCCGGTAGCGCCGCCCGCCGCGCCTGCCCACGAGCGCAGTTGCGAGCTCGTTCAGCTCGAAGTAGTCGCCCGCGAGCCGCCTCGCAGGGACGTAGCCCTCGAACACGTCGTCGAACCGGACGAAGAGCCCGGAGGGGATCACGCCCGTGATCTCGCCCTCGAACGACGCCTCCCAGCCGAGCTCGAACAGCCGCCGTTCGAGCAGCCACGCGAGGCACAGCTCGTCGGCGCGGTACTCGAGCCGCGCCGCGTGCCGCTCCCGTTGCGACGCATGGGTAGCGTGCTCCTCGAGATCCCCGGGCAGCGGCTCCTCCGAGGCCCCGAGCTCGCGCAGCAGCGCGCGATGGACGACGATGTCGGGGTACCGGCGGATCGGCGAGGTGAAGTGGCAGTAGGCCGTGCTCGCGAGACCCGAGTGGCCGAGATTGCGCGGGTCGTAGCGTGCCTGCTTGAGCGACTGGAGCACGAGCGCGGGAAAGGCATCGCGGCCGCGACCGGACCTGCTGGTGTAGCCCGTAACCAGCTCGCTCGCGGCACCCGCGACCTGAGCGGCGTCGCTCGGCCCCATCCGCTCGGGCGCCGCCGGCGTCGGAACGCCCAGATCGGCGAGGCGCGCGAGCAGGAGCCCGACCGACTGCGGCTCGGGCGGCTCGTGGACGCGGTACAGCGCCTCGCGGCGCCGCCCGGCCAGCAAGCGGGCAACGAGCTCGTTCGCGAGAATCATCAGCTCCTCGACGAGCATGTGCGCGTGCGGCTCCGACTCGCGCCAGGCGCGCTCGACGCCT
>DASSQK010000012.1:0-6001 GCA_035702555.1 Gaiellaceae bacterium
CCCCCGTCGTACTCGCCCGAGAAGAGCGCGTCCTCCTGGAGGCGGTCGAGCTCCTGGCGCAACGGCGCGATGCTGGTGGCGATCTCGGCCTCCATCTCGCCGTCCATCGCGAGGAGCTCCTTCGCGTCCTCGAAGTCCTGCGTCAGGCGGCGGTAGCGCTCGAGCCGCTTGGTCAGGCGGGCGTGCTCGGCGCTGACCTCGGCCGCGTGGCGCTGGTCGTCCCAGAACCCGGGAGCGCCGAGCTCCTCCTCGAGCTGGGCGATACGGCTCTCCAGCCTCTCCGGGTCAAAGGTAATCACGGACCCAGGCAAGCTGGGCCCCGATCTCCTGAAGCTGCTGGTCGAGCGGCTGGGTGGGCGCCTGGTCGGCCATCGCCGACGATCCTAGCCGACGGCACTACTGGGCCCCGGTGGAGAAATCGGCACACATCTGCCACACCTCCGACGGAGCCCGAGCACGGTGAGCTCGTCCCGGTCGCGACGAACCCGCGGCCGGGCTCTCGACCTCAGGCGCCGTGGCAGCGTTTGAACTTCTTGCCGCTGCCGCACCAGCACGGGTCGTTGCGCCCGATCTTGTCGCGGTCGCTCGTCACCCGCTGCTGCGTGATCACCGAGCCGCCGCCCGCGTCCAACGCGCCGGCCGTGACGCCGACCCCGTCGCCGCCGCCGAGGAGCGCACCCGCCGCCGCGCCGCCGCCGGCCGCGGCGATCGCCTGGGCGCCCGCGAGCGACTCGTGCTCGTACGCGAAGGCGCCGCCGTCGAGCGCCTGCGCCTGCTGGGCCTGCTGGAGCGCGTCGGCCTCCTCGATCTCGATCTCCGCGTGGAAGAGCGTCCGCACGACCTCCTCCCGGATCTCCGCGTTGAGCTCCTCGAACATGCGGTGCCCCTCTGAGGTGTACTCGACGAGCGGGTCCTTCTGCGCCATCGCGCGCAGGTGCACGCCCTCGCGCAGGTAGTCCATGTTCTCGAGGTGCTCGCGCCAGCGGACGTCGACGACCTGGAGGATCACGAACCGCTCGACGTCGCGCAGCAGCGGCAGCGACGTCTCGGGGTTGAGCCCGAGGCCCTGCTCCTTCTCGGAGTAGGTGTCGCGCGCGTCTTCCTGGAACTCCTCGACGAGCGCCTGGCGGTCCATCCCGACCTCCTCGCGCAGCTCCTCGGGTGTGATCGGGTCGTCGGTCGCGTAGAGGTCGACCATCGCCTTGCAGAGCGCGTCGAGATCCCACTCCTCGTCGTACTCGGCCACCGTGTAGGCCCCGACGGTGCTCTCGATCACCTCGTCGATCCAGAGCCGCACCTCCTCGGAGAGGTCCTCGCCCTCCAGCACGCGCCGGCGCTGGTCGTAGATCACCGAGCGCTGCTTGTTCAGGACGTCGTCGTACTTGAGGACGTTCTTGCGCATGACGAAGTTCTGCTCCTCGACCTTCTTCTGCGCGTTCTCGATCTGGTTCGAGAGGATCTTCGCCTCCATGGGCTGGTCGTCCGGCACCTTGAAGCGCTCCATGATGTTGTAGATCCGGTCGCCCGCGAACAGGCGCACGAGGTCGTCCTGGCCGGAGAGGTAGAAGCGGGATTCGCCGGGGTCGCCCTGCCGGCCGGAGCGGCCGCGCAGCTGGTTGTCGATGCGGCGCGCCTCGTGCCGCTCGGTGCCGAGGACGTAGAGCCCGCCGAGCTCCTTCATGCCCTCGGCGAGCTTGATGTCGACGCCACGGCCGGCCATGTTCGTCGCGATCGTGACCGCGCCGCGCTGGCCCGCCTCGGCGATGATCCCGGCCTCCTTCTCGTGCTGCTTCGCGTTCAGCACCTGGTGCGGGATGCCCTGGCGGTCGAGCAGCTGCGAGAGGTGCTCGGAGACCTCGACCGAGATCGTCCCGACGAGCACCGGCTGGCCCTTCTCGTGCCGCTCCCTGATGTCGGCGACGGCGGCGTTGTACTTCGCCTCGCCCGTCTTGAAGATCATGTCGTTCTGGTCGGCGCGAGCGACCGCAACGTTGGTCGGGATCTCGACGACGTTGAGGCCGTAGATCTCGACGAACTCCTTCTCCTCCGTCTTCGCCGTGCCGGTCATGCCGGCGAGCTTGTCGTAGAGGCGGAAGTAGTTCTGCAGCGTGATGGTCGCGAGCGTCTGGTGCTCCTCCTGGATCCGGACGCCCTCCTTCGCCTCGACCGCCTGATGCAGGCCCTCCGACCAGCGGCGGCCTTCCATGATGCGGCCCGTGAACTCGTCGACGATCTTCACCTCGCCCTCCTGGACGACGTAGTCGACGTCGCGCTGGAACAGCGCCTGGGCCTTCAGCGCCTGGTTGAGGTGATTCGCGAGCTGCGCGTTGCGGGGGTCGTAGAGGTTGTCGATCCTGAGCGCGCGCTCGACCGCCTCGATCGCGCCCTGCATCGGCGAGACCGTCTTGTGCTTCTCGTCGTACTCGAAGTCCGCGCCGGAATCTTCGGCTGCGCCCTTGGGGTCGCCGGGCTTGGAGGCGAAGCCGGTGAGGCTGCGCGCGACGCGCGCGAAGTCGTAGTAGACCTCCGCCGCGACCTCGGGCTCGCCCGAGATGATCAGCGGCGTGCGCGCCTCGTCGATCAGGATCGAGTCGACCTCGTCCACGATCGCGAAGTCGTGTCCGCGCTGGACGACGCCGTCGAGGGTGACAGCCATGTTGTCGCGCAGGTAGTCGAAGCCGAACTCGGAGTTCGTGCCGTAGACGACGTCGGCCGCGTAGGCCTCGCGCCGCTCGTCGAAGGGCATCATGTTCTGGATCGAGGACGCGCGCATCCCGAGCGCGTCCCACACCGGCTGCGTCCACTCCGGGTCGCGCTTGGCGAGGTAGTCGTTGACCGTGACGAGGTGGACCGCGTTGCCCGTCAGCGCGTTCAGGTAGAGCGGCTGCACGGCGACGAAGGTCTTTCCTTCGCCCGTCTTCATCTCGGCGATGTCGCCCTCGTGGAGAACGATCCCGCCCATCTCCTGAACGTCGAAGAGGCGGATGGCCATCGTGCGCTTGAACGCCTCACGGACGGCCGCGAACGCCTCGAAGACCAGCTCGTCGACCGGCTCGCCGTTCTCGATCCGCTGGCGGAACTCGGCCGTCTTGCCCGCGAGCTCGGCGTCGCTGAGCGCCTCGAAGTCGGGCTCGAGGGTGCCGATGTACGCCGCCTGCTCCGCCAGGCGCTTGACGCGCCTGCCCTCGCCGAAGCGGAGGACCTTTTCCAGGGATCCGAGCTGCTGGGACATTCGTCCTAGGGTAGCTGCCCTCCGCGCCTACAGCGGATCGGCCTCGACCTCCCAGAGGCGGCCGTCGAGGCGGCGGGCGCGGACGACGAAGTGCTGGCCCTCCTCCCGGCCCAGGCGGTCGAGCTCCGGGACGGAGCCGAACTCGCGGGCGCCGTCGACCGTGAGGATTCGGCCGTCCTCGGCGTCCACGAGCTCGATCTCGTCGCCCTCGGCGTCGAGCTCGGCGATCCGGACGCGGCGGGCCGCGACCGCCCAGACGTCCCGGCGCTGGCGCACCGCCTCCGCGCGGTAGGGAGCCTCGATCGTCAGCTCGACAGCCTCCGCCAGCGGGCCGAGCGTGTCCTCCGGCTCGTCCTCGTCGACCACCAGGTCGCCGCCGGGAAGGGCGACGAAGTGGACCTCGTCTCCGGTGAGGCCGGGCGCGTTGGCGGACGCGACCGCGTCCCAGCGGCGCGGGCGGGGAACGCCGTGGATGCCGGTGGCGCCCCAGTGCGGGCCCGGGTCGACGATCGCCGGCTCCCGCTGCTCGAGGCGCGCTTCGCGGGCCAGCTTCTTGTGAATCGGCTCGCGCCGGAAGATCACTGCGGCTCGATGAGCCCGTACCCGCCGTCACGGCGGCGGTAGACGACGTTGACGTCTCCCGACTCGACGTTCCGGAAGACGAAGAAGTCGTGGCCCACGAGCTCGAGCTGGAGGACCGCCTCCTCTGCGTTCAGCGGAGGGTTCAGCGAGAACTGCTTGGTCTTGACGATCTGCGGCTCGTCGGCGTCGGCCATCGCCCCAATGGTGTCAGGTGAGGGCGCGTTCGCGCGTGCGGCTCGGCGGCGGCGGTCGCGCCCGCGGGTGCGGTAGCGGCTGATCTGCCGCTCGAGCTTGTCGACGAGCTGGTCGATCGACGCGCGCATGTCGGAGGACGCCTCGCGCGCTCGGAGGACCGGGCCCTTCGTCCAGATCGTCGCCTCGGCGATGTGGTTCTGTGCGATCGACGGGTTCCGCTCGACGACCAGCTCGAGCTCGACGCGCGGGTCCGTGAGCTGCCGCTCGAGCTTCGAGAGCTTCGACTCGGCATAGCTCCGGAGCGCATCGCTGACTTCGAGGTTCCTGCCCTTGACCTGGAACTGCATCGACCCTCCTTCGACGCGTGGCTCCTCCTTCGGAATCTAGCGGACGACCCGAGCGAACGTCACCACGTCGACCCGGCGCGCTCCGCCCTTGCGAAGTGCGCTCGCGGCGGCGTTCGCCGTCGACCCGCTCGTGTAGACGTCGTCCACCAGAACGACCCGGGCCGGTGAGTCGCGCGCAGGTGCGAATGCCCCGGCGACGTTTCGCCGGCGCTCCGTGAGCGCGAGCCCCCGCTGGCGCGGAGCCGGCTTCGTGCGCGTGAGCAGCGGCTGCGCCGGTAGGCCCCATCGGTCGCCGAGCTCTCGCGCCAGCCGGTCCGCCGGGTGGTGTCCGCGCTCGAGGCTGCGCGCGCGGTCGGGCGGGACGAACGCGATCGCGGCCGCGCCCTCCGGCGGCGAGAGGCCCAGCGCAAGCTCGTCGGCGGCGGTCGTCGCGAGCGTGCGTAGGCCGCGTTCCTTCCAGGCGCGCACGAGTTTGCGGACGCCGTCGTCGTAGGCGACCGCGGCCCGGGCGGAGGCGAACGCGACGCGGCGGCCGGAGCATTCGCGACAACGGGCCACGGGCCATGCGGTCGGTGCGCCGCAGCGATGGCACCAGGGCGGGCGCAGCCGCGGGAGGCGCTCGCGACAGGCCGCGCACAACTGCTCACCGCCGGCGCCGCAGACGACGCAGCGCACGGGCAGGATCAGGTCAAGAAGCTTCACGTCACAGCGCAGTCACCCCCTTTCGGCGAGCCTACGGCGAGCAGAGTCACGTGTGGGTGACGCCTCTGTGACGGATCTGTGCCGGGCTATCCCGCGCCTGTGAACGCGCGGTCGGCCTCGGCCAGGGTCTCCTTCGAGCCCACGTCGTACCAGCGGCCGGGGAGCCTCCAGCCGTAGACGGGCGTGCGAGGGTACAGCCACTCGACGAGGCGCCCGGGCTGGTCGGGGTTGTTCCCTGCGTCGAGGTACTCGCGCACGAGGCCCAGCCCGTCGCGCGGATAGAAGTAGAGCGCGATCCCGGCCAGCGTCGTCCGCGGCTGCTCGGGCTTCTCCTCGAGCCGGACGACGCGATCGTCGCCGTCGAGCTCGATCGCCGAGTAGCTGCGGATCGCGTCCAGGTTGCCGACGTCGTAGACCCCGAGCGCGGCCCCGCCCTTGGCCAGCGCGAATGCCGGAAAGCCGGCGATGCTCTCGCTGAAGAGGTTGTCGCCGGCGAGCACGACCAGGTCGTCGTCGATGCCACCCTCGCGGATCACCAGGTCGAGGTCGCCGATCGCCCCGAGCCTCGTCTCGTCGTCGGTGGTCCCGTCGTCCACGATCTCGAGGTCCGCGCCGGCCTCCTCCGCCCACTTGCGGAACGCGCCGGCGAACTTCGCGTTCGTGACGACGTAGACGCCGTCGAGCCCGTCCATCTCGCCGAGCCGTTCCAGCAGGCGCTCGAGCATCGGCTTGCCGCCCACGGGCAGCAGCGCCTTCGGGCGGTCGAGCGTCAGCGGATAGAGCCGCGTCGCGTAGCCGGCTGCGAGGACGACGGCCTTCATGCAGACACCGCGCTGCCGAGCGACTCTGCGTACGGCTCCCGGTGCACGCCGCGCTCGGTGACGATCGCGGTGATCAGCGCCGCAGGGGTGATGTCGAACGCAGGGTTCCAGGCGCCGAAGCG
>DASSQK010000013.1:0-2009 GCA_035702555.1 Gaiellaceae bacterium
GTACCCGTAGACGCCCGTCGAGATCGCGGGGAAGGCGACCGTCTCGCACCCGAGGCCGGCTGCCACGGCGATCGCGTTCTCGTGGCACGCCGCCAGCGTCCCGGCCTCGCCGACGTTCCCGCCGCGCCACACGGGGCCGACAGTGTGGATCACGTGCCGCGCGGCGAGCCCGTAGCCCGCGGTGGCCTTCGCCTCGCCGGGCGCGCAGCCGTTGAGGCCCCGGCACTCCTCCAGGAGCTCCGGCCCTGCCGCCCGGTGGATCGCGCCGTCCACCCCGCCGCCACCGAGCAGCGACGAGTTGGCGGCGTTGACGATCGCGTCGACCTCCTGCTCGGTGATGTCGCCGACGACGGCTTCGATCACGTGACGGTCGCGGGCACCGTCTGCACGGCGTTGTTCGCGTAGCCGCCGAGGTTCCAGGCGGGCTCGCGCGGCTGCTCGTTGCCAGCGGCGTCGCGCGCGCGGCAGCAGAGAACGTGCTCGCCCGGCTGCGCGTCCCAACGGTACGACCAGCCGCGCCAGGCCCAGGGCTCGCCGTCGGACTCGAGCTCCGCAGTCGACCACGTCTCGCCGCCGTCCGTGCTGACCTCGACCGACTCGACCGGCGCGAGGCCCGACCAGGCGCGTCCCTCGAGCAGCACCTCCCCTGCCGCGACCATGCGCTCGCGCGTCATGAACTCCGGGACCCCGGGCGGCGCCAGCAGCGAGCGCGGCTGCATCCGGTTCAGCGGCACGCCCTCCTCGTCCTCGGCCTGCCGCAGCCGGTACGACCAGGCGTTCTGGTACCCCGCGAACGGCGTGTCGACGAGCTCGATCCGCTCGAGCCACTTGACGTTGGTCATGCCGTACCAGCCCGGGACGACCAGCCGCAGCGGGAAGCCGTGCTGCGGCGGCAGCGGCTCGCCGTTCATCTCGTAGGCGAGCAGCGTCTCGTCGCGCAGCGCCTCGTCGAGCGGCACGCTGCGCCGGAACGCCTGCTCGGGCTCCCCGCCCTCGACGCCGCGGTCGAGACCGGTGCAGAGCACCTCCACGGCGCCGCTGCGGACCCCGGCCTCCTCGAGCAGCGGCCGCAGCGGCGTGCCGCGCCAGCGCGCGGTGCCGACCGCCTCCAGGAGCCACGGCTGGCTGACCGGCCGCGGGTCGAGCCTCGCGCGGCCGTTGCCGGCGCACTCCATCGTCACCGTGACCTCCGCCGCCGGGCGCGCACGCAGGTCGTCGAGCGAGAGCACGAGCTCGCGCTCGCCCCGCACCGTCAGTCGCCAGGCCTCCGGGTCGACGGCCGGGACGTCGTAGTGGATCAGCAGGTAGTGCAGCCCGATCGGCGTGACCGGGTAACGAAGCGCCTCGAGCGGCATGCCGTGGTTGCGGGCGGCGAGCTGGAGCTCCTCGAGGCTGATCCCCTCCACGCGGTCAGCCTACTGCGACCGGCTCCGCGGCAAGGGAGAGGCGGCCGTCGGCCTGCTCGATCACGACCGGGTCGTGCGTCGCGCAGACGACCGCGGCGCCGCTCTCGCGCGCGAGCGTCGTCAGCAGCGCCGCGAGGCGGAGCGCGTTCGCCTGGTCGAGGCGCGCGGTCGGCTCGTCGACGAGTAACAGCGACGGCCGCACGGCGAGCGCGCGGGCGATGGCCACGCGCACCTGCTCGCCGGCGGAGAGGCGCGAGACGCGCTGGCCGGCGCGCTCGGAGAGGCCGACCGCGGCCAGCGGCTCGTGCGGGTCAGCGGCGAGGCCGCGGATCTCGAGCCCCAGCTCGACGTTCTCGCGTGCGCTGAGGAACGGGACGAGCCCGCTCTGCTGCGGGACGAGCGCGACCTCGCGGCGCCGTAGCTCGGCGCGGGCCGCGCGGTCGAGCGCCTGCACCTCCGCGCCCGCGACCCGCACCTCGCCGGCGTCGGGCAGGTCGAGCCCCGCGAGCAGGTGCAGCAGCGTCGTCTTGCCCGAGCCCGACGGGCCCGTGACGACCGTGAGGCGGCCGCTCTCGAAGACCGCGTCGAGCCCCTCGAAGACGC
>DASSQK010000014.1:0-6447 GCA_035702555.1 Gaiellaceae bacterium
CCGCGACCCGCACCTCGCCGGCGTCGGGCAGGTCGAGCCCCGCGAGCAGGTGCAGCAGCGTCGTCTTGCCCGAGCCCGACGGGCCCGTGACGACCGTGAGGCGGCCGCTCTCGAAGACCGCGTCGAGCCCCTCGAAGACGCTGGCTGCCGTCGGGCCGCGGCCGTGGGTCTTCACCACGCCTGTGAGCGTCGCCACCGGCCGGCCCGGGAGGGCGGCGGCCGGCGACGCGGGCGCCTCCTCGCGCAGGCCTTCGCCGGCGGCGCTGACGACGATCCGCTCGCCCTCCAGCGCGGCCGCGGCGCGCTCGCCGATCCCCGCGCGCTCGAGGAACTCCTGCGGAAGCCGCAGCCAGCCGCCCCGGCCGACGACGATCGAGGCCTCGCCCGCCACCGTCTC
Organism: Gaiellaceae bacterium; assembly: GCA_035702555.1. Lineage (GTDB taxonomy): Bacteria > Actinomycetota > Thermoleophilia > Gaiellales > Gaiellaceae > AC-32. The sequence goes on from DASSQK010000014.1 coordinate 398, forward strand.
CTCGCTCACGCGGCCGTCGCGAATGTGGACGTAGCGGTCGGCGATCTCCGTCGACGCCGGGTCGTGGCTGACGATCACCACGGTGCAGCCCTCGGCGGCCGCGAGCTCGCCGACCGCGGCGTAGACGAGGCCGGCGCTCGCCTCGTCGAGCTCGCCGGTCGGCTCGTCCGCGAGCAGGAGGCGCGGACGGTGCGCGAGCGCGGCGCAGAGGGCGACCCGCTGCTGCTCGCCGCCGGAGAGCTGCCCCGGGCGCGAGCCCGCCTTCGAGGCGAGACCCACGCGCTCGAGCAGGTCGTCCGCGCGCGCCTCCCGCGCCTCGCGCTCGACGCCCTCCGCGCGCAGCCGCAGCGCGACCAGCTCCCGCGCGGTCAGCTCGGGCGCCAGCGCGCGCTCGTAGTGCTGGTCGAGGTAGCCGAGCGCCTGCGTCCGGTAGCGCGCGCGGGCCGCGCCGCCGATCGTGCGGAGGTCGGAGCCGAGGACGCGCACCGTGCCGGCCGACGGCAGGTCGAGCCCGGCGAGGATCCGTAGGAGGCTCGTCTTGCCGGCGCCGCTCGGGCCGAGCACGGTCAGGATCTCGCCCTCCGGAATCGTCAGCGTCAGGCCCTGTAGCGCGGCCGCGTCGCCCTCCGGCGTCGAGTGGACACGGAAGAGGTCGCGCACCTCGACGGCGGCGCTCACGCGGCCTCCCCGTAGCGGGCGGGCGTCGGGCCTGCGAACGCGCGCCTGGTCGCGAGGCCCACGAGGGCCGCCGCCGCGAGGCCCGAGAGCGCCGCGGTCAGCAGGACGAGCGGCCAGTCGACCGACAGCGCGAGCGGCGGCTCGGGCGCGGTCGCGTTCGCGGTCAGCTGCACGAAGCGGACGACGAGCAGCGACAGCACGAGACCTGTCACGAGCCCGCCGGCGGCTCCGGCGGCACCGGCCATCGAGGCCCGTAGCCGCAGCTGCCGTCGCAGGCTCGCGGGGGCGACGCCCTGGGCCTCGAGGTCGAAGAGCTCCGCCGCCTCGTCACGCCGCTCCGAGATCGCGCCGAGCACGAGCGCGAGCAGCGCGAGCACGACCGCGGTCAGCGCCGCTGCCTCCAGCATCGCCAGCGCCGCGCGGGCCACCGGCGCGCGGCGTAGCGAACGCTCGACGTGAGCGCGCGAGGAGACCGAGAGCGCGGTGAACGGCTGCCGGGCGAGGCGCGCCTCCACGGCGGCGCGGCGCGATGCGTCGACGCCGAGCCAGAGCTCGGTCGGGAACCCGCTCCCCGGAGCGGAGGCGTTGAGCGCCGTCTCGAGCGCCGGCCGGTCGGCGACGACGAAGTCGGAGGTCTCGCTCTCGGCGACGCCCGGGAAGCGCCGCGCGACCGCGGCCACGCGGAACACGATCGGCTCGCCGTTGGTGACGACGCCGAGCAGCCGGTCCGGGCCAGCGAGCTCCGCCATCCGCGGCGAGACCGCGGCGGGCACCGCGAGGCCGTCGGTGGGCTGGCGCGGCCGCAGGTAGGTATCGACCTCGTTCGTGAGCGTCAGCCGGAAGCGGAGGGTCTCGCCGCGCGAGAGGCCCGCGGCGCCGACGGTCCCGATCCAGTCGCCGTAGTCAGTCAGCGGCCGGCCGTCGGCGAGCGGCCGCCCGAAGACCGCGGTCCCGGTGGCGGGCGCGCCCGAGTCCGCGCCGCGCTCCTCGAGCTTCGGCGGCGGCTCGAAGCGGAACGCGACGAGCTTCCCGCCGCTCGCCGCGGCGGGGACGCGTGCCGTGAGCGTCTGCCGCGAGCCCTCGTGGCTGCGGCCGAGGCGGATCGGCACGAACGAGCCGTCGCGCGCGGCGACGTAGGCGACGACGCCGATCTCCGTGCCGCGCACCTCCACCGGCAGCGCCAGCCGCCGGGCGTCGGCGGGCAGTCGCGGGCCGCGCAGCGCGACCGGCCGCTGCGGGTCGAGCCGCCGCGCGAGCTCCGCGGGCGAGGCCGACGAGAAGTCCTGACGCCAGCCGCCGATCCGCGCGAGCGCCGGCCGCGGCAGCCCGAGCACGGTGATCCCGGTCACGTCGGAGGCGCCGGCGATGCTCCCGGCGAAGCGGTCGACCGGACTGATGCCAACGCCCGGCCCGAGCGAGCGCTCGACCTCCGGCGTCACCGCGTCGCGCACGGGGACGAGCACCGAGAGGTCCTCCTGCACGACCGCATCGGCGGGCACGGCGAACGCGGCCTGCTCCTGCTGACCCGTCCTCAGCGTCGAGCGATAGGAGGCGGCGAAGAGCGCGAACCCGATCGAGACGACGACGAACGCGACCGCGACCGCGACATAGCCGGGCCGGCGCGCGAGGCCGAGCGCGGCGAGCCGCAGCGTCAGCGAGCGCCTCGGCACGGCGCGCTCGAGCAGGCGCAGGCCGAACGGCAGGAGGCGCGCGACGAGCACCGCGGCCACGAACGCGACGAGCGCCGGGATCAGCAGCAGCACGAGCCCGGTGCCGCGGCTCGCGACGAGCTCCGACGCGTCGGCCGAGCCGCGCGCGAGCGCGACCACCACGGCGAGCGCGGCGCCCAGGGCGGCCACGTCGAGCGGCGAGAGCGAGAGCCCGCCGACGTGGAGGCCGCCGATCGAGAGCGCGAGCACGAGCACGACGGTCGCCACCGCCGCGAGAGCGAGCGCGAGCAGCAAGCCGTGGCCCGAAAGCAGCGAATGTCCGAGCAGCGCTCCTGCAGGCTCGCTGCTCCGAGACGCGACGGCGCTCGCGACGACGGCACCGACGACCCAGCCCAGCAGCGTGCCGGTCACTGCGGCCGCCGCGGACTCCGCGGTCAGCAGCAGCCCCGTCTGCCAGCGGCTCACGCCCCCGGCGCGCAGGCGCTCGCGGTTCGCCTCCGCGTCGGGCCGCAGGCGCGCCGCCACGAGCACCGCGAAGGCCAGCAGCAGCGCGACGGCCTCGCCGCCGAGGAGCAGCAGCCTGCGCGCCGCGACGCGCCCGTCGTCGGCAGCCGCGCGCAGCTCGTCGGTCGGCGCGGCCAGGTCGAACCCGAACCCGGAGGCGGCGAAGGCCGTCCGCGCCTGCTCGATCCGCGTCACCAGCGCGTCTGCCGACCACGACCGGACCGAGCCGCGACGCAGCGGCACCACCCAGCCGTAGCTGCGGTAGGTGTCGTGCAGGAGGGGCGAGCTGTCCAGCCCGGTGACGCCGTTCGCGAGGACGAGCGGGGGCTGCGCGGGCCGGTGGTAGCGCCTGATCTTCTGCACGAACAGCGACTCGTCGAGGTTCGCCGCGGGAACCGCGTCGCCGAACAGCGCGGCCGTGCGCAGCTCGCCTCGCCCGACCGGCACGAGCCGCAGCCCCGGCACGTTCGGGATCCGCCCCTGTGCCCGGCGGATCACGAGCACCTCGCAGCGCTCGGGCCGGCAGACGCGCGGCAGCCGCCCCGACCGGAGCCGCACCCAGTCGCCGAGGTGGTCGACCGCGCCGAGCCCCATCAGGTAGCCGCCGATCTGGTGCTCGCGGTACAGCGCGGTCGCGGTGGCCGGCGCGTCGACGGCCCGCTCCAGACGCCCGCGCACCGCCGCGTCGAGGCGCGCGTACGGCGCCACCTGGCCCCCGACGCTGAACCAGTTGACGCGGACCGCCCGCACCTTTGCCGGCAGCGCCGCCACCTGGCGTCCGACCTCGCGGTCCTGCGCCGCGACCGTGCCGGCGACGACGGCGGCCAGCATCGCGCTCGCCGCGGCGAGTCCGAGCACGACGAGCAACAGCGAGGCGCCGCGGCGCCTCAGGCGCGCGACGGCGAGCCAGAACGGGAACGCGAGCCGCCGGAGAGCCGTCACCGTCACACGGTGCCAGTTCCCTCCGGCCGAGCACCAGCGCGAGTTCGTTCCCGTATCGTTAAGCAGAGCTTATGCTCGACGTCCGCCGGCTCCGCACGCTCCGCGAGGTCGCCCTGCACGGGACGATCCGCGCGGCCGCCGAGGCGCTGTCGTTCTCGCCCTCCGCCGTCTCACAGCAGCTGAGCGCGCTCGAGCGCGAGCTCGGCTACGAGCTGCTCGAGCGGCGGGGGCGCAGCGTCCACCTGACCGCCGCCGGCCGCGTGCTCGCCGACCGCGCCGAGTCGATCCTGGCCGGGCTCGCGGACGCGGAGGCCGAGGCGCGCGCCGCGGCCGGCGAGGACGGGCCGGGCGTCCGCGTCGCCTCGTTCGCCAGCGCCGCCGCGACGATCGTCGCCGAGGCGGTGCGCGGCAACGGGCTGCGAGCCCACATCGTCGAGCTCGACCCGCGGCTCGGGCTCGCGCGCCTCCGCGCCGGCGAGGTCGACGTTGCGATCCTCTGGGAGTACGACTACGTGCCCCTCCGCGTCTCCGGCCCGGTCGAGCTCGTCCCGCTCCTCGACGACCCGATCCACGTCGTCCTGCCGCGGTCGCACCGGGCCGCCGCGGCACCGACGGTCGAGCTGGCCGACCTCGCCGACGAGCCGTGGATCGACTCGACGGACGCCTCCTCGTGCCACCCGTTCCTGACCCGCGCCTGCCTGGCGGCCGGGTTCGAGCCGCGCGTCGCGGCCGAGACGAACGACCACCGCACGCTGCACCACTGGGTCGCGTCGGGAGTCGGGCTGGCGGTGATCCCGCTGCTCTCGCAGCTCGACCTGCCCGCGTCGCTCGTCGCTCGGCCGATCCGGACCTCGCCGCCGAAGCGCCGGATCTTCGCCGCCTACCGCAGCGCCTCGGCCGGCGACCCGCGGGTGCGGACGGTGGTCGAGCGGCTCGAGGCCGCCGCGGCGGGCCGGCCCGCCGTGCTCGCGCTCGCCCGGTGACGCGGGGAACCCGGGCAGCCGCGGCGGTGTAGGGGCAGCGTGATCGTTCGCGTCGCGCTCGTGGCCGTGCTCGCCTGCGCCGCCGGCGGGGCCGCCCAGGCTCGCAGCGGCGCGCGGCAGGCGCCCGCCCGGGCCGGGAGCCTGATCCTCTTCTGGAGCATGGACCCCTATCCGTCGCTGTGGTCGGTCCGCCCCGACGGGAGCCAGAGACGGCGCGTCTACCGCACGCGACAGAACTGCAAGCGGCCGAGCCTCTCCCCGGACCGCCGCTGGGTCGCCTTCGACGGCGCGCCTCCCGGCAAGCGCGCGATGACGGAGTTCGACGTGCAGGTCGTGCGGCGCGACGGCAGCGGCCGCCGCTCGCTGACGCGCTCCGACGCACGCGAGATCGACCCGCAGTGGTCGCCCGACGGGAAGCGGATCAGCTACTCGCGGCTCGCGCGCGCGGACTCGAGCGACTTCCGCAAGACGTGGATCTGGACCGTTCGCCCCGACGGCACCGGCGCGCGACCGCTCGTGCACGGCAATACCGCGCGCTGGTCGCCCGACGGCAGCCGCCTCGTCTTCAGCGCGCCGACGCGGAGGAGCGACGGCGACCTGTTCGTGGTGCGCGCCGACGGCACCGGGCTCCGGCGGCTGCTGGCGACGCCGGCGCTCGAGCAGCCGGGCGCGTGGTCGCCGGACGGCAGGCGGATCCTGTTCACCGGCTGGTCGACCGACGGCGGCTCGGAGGTCTTCTCGATGGCGGCCGCCGGAGGGGACGTCCGCAGGCTCACCCACGCGCGCGGCGAGAACATCGGCGGCTCGTGGTCGCCCGACGGCACGCGGATCGTCTTCTCGAGCACCCGCCACGGCCGGTCGCACCTGTTCGTGATGCGCTCGGGCGGCGGCAGAGCCCGAGAGCTCACGCGGCGCGAGGACTTCGACCCGATCTGGCGCTAGGAGGGTTAGGGCCGTCCGGCAGCCGAGATGGGTCCTCCGGCCCATTGACGCGGCCGGGGAGGATGCAGACGCTTCCTCCGTGATGAGCCAGACGCAGATCCTGCTGTGGTGCGTCGCGCTGATCGTGCTCGAGCTGAACCACCTGAAGTGGATCTGGTGGACCTACTGGGAGTGCGCCAAGTGCGGCCGGAAGCACAAGGACTGCGGCTGCGGCTCCAAGTGGGTCATGTACCTCTAGTCGCGGCCGCGGCCTCCTTCGAGAGCAGCAGCGCCAGCGTCGGACAGGCCGCGACGGCGCGCTCGGCGTGCTCCCTCAGCTCGGGCGTGATCG
>DASSQK010000015.1:0-4916 GCA_035702555.1 Gaiellaceae bacterium
TGCGCGCGGTCGAAGATCCGGCGCAGCTCGGCGGCGGCGCTCTCTGTCACGCGGTACTCGTTCTGCTCGGCGAACCGCTCCGTGATCGCGACCAGCTCGCCGGTCGAGTAGTCGGGGAAGGTGATCTCGCGCGCGAACCGCGAGCGCAGGCCCGGGTTCGAGTCGAGGAGCTCGTCCATCAGCCGCGGGTAACCGGCGACGATCACGACGAGGCGGTGGCGGTGGTCCTCCATCCGCTTCAGCAGCGTCTCGATCGCCTCCGCGCCGAAGTCGACGCCGCGCGGGCCGGCCGCGCGCGCCAGGGCGTAGGCCTCGTCGATGAAGAGCACGCCGTCCAGCGCGCGGCGGACGGCGCGGTCGGTCTTGATCGCCGTCATCCCGACGTACTCGCCGACGAGCCCCGCGCGGTCGACCTCGACCAGGTGCCCGCGCCGCAGCAGACCCATCGCGCGGTACATGTGCGCGAGCAGCCGCGCGACCGTCGTCTTGCCGGTGCCGGGGTTGCCGAGGAAGACGAGGTGCTGCGAGGTCGCGACCTCGGGCAGCCCGCGCTCGAGCCGCTGACCCTGCACCTGCAGGAACGCGACGAGCGCGCGCACCTGCTCCTTGACCGTCTCGAGGCCGACGAGCGAGTCGAGCTCCGCCTGCAGCTCCTCGAGGCTGCGGGTGTCGTCCGGCGGCTTGCGCGGGTCGAGCCGGTCGAGCCAGTCCGGGTCGCCGAGGCCCTGCCGCACCTGCTCCCGCAGGACGTCCAGGCCTCGCAGGAGGTCGTTCAACGAGTTGGCCATGGCGGCATTCCTACCCCCGCTGCGCGAAAGGGAACGACGAACGGTCGGTGTCACCCTAGACTCCGGCTGTGGCCGAGGCGCAGGAGGTCTTGCCCGAGGAAGGGCAGCTGGAGTGGGAGACGCCGCTCTATCGGACGGCGCTCGCGCAGTACGAGCAGGCTCTCCCGTACGCCGACGTCGAGGACTTCGTGGCCGAGCGGCTGCGCTTTCCGGAGCGCTCGCTCGTCGTCAGCTTCCCCGTCAAGCTCGACACCGGACGCTGGACGGTCTTCCCGGGCTACCGCGTCCAGCACTCGACCGTGCTCGGGCCGACGAAGGGCGGCGTCCGCTACGACCCCGAGGTGACGCTCGGCGAGTGCGCGGCACTCGCGATGTGGATGACCTGGAAGTGCGCGCTGCTGCGGCTCCCGTACGGCGGCGCGAAGGGCGGCGTCCGCTGCGCTCCGCGCGAGCTCTCGTCCGGGGAGCTGCAGAAGATCACGCGCCGCTTCACCTCCGAGCTGCTGCCGATCATCGGGCCGCAGAAGGACATCCCCGCCCCCGACATGGCCACGAACGAGCAGACGATGGCCTGGATGATGGACACGTACTCGATGGAGATCGGGCACGCGGTCCCCGAGATCGTGACGGGCAAGCCGATCTCGCTCGGCGGGTCGCTCTTCCGGCACGAGGCGACCGGCGCGGGCGTGGTGATGGTGATCGAGCAGGCGTGCCGGCGGCTCGGGTGGGATCTCGCGGAGCAGCGCTGCGTCGTGCAGGGGTTCGGCAACGTCGGCGGGATCGCCGCTTCGGAGCTGCACGACAAGGGCGCGACGGTGATCGCCGTCTCCGACGTCTCCGGTGGCGTGCACGACGACCGCGGTCTCGACGTCGAGGCGCTCCGGCGCTTCGCCGAGCAGCACGGCTCGCTCGAGGAGTGGAGCGAGGGCGACCGGCTGACCAACGACCAGCTGCTCGAGCTGCCGTGCGACATCCTCGTGCTCGCCGCGCGCGAGGATCAGATCCACGCCGACAACGCGCCGCGGCTGCAGGCGCGCATGATCGCCGAGGGCGCGAACGGGCCGACGTCGCTCGAGGCGGACCAGATCCTGGCCGAGCGCGGGATTCCGGTGCTGCCCGACGTGCTGACGAACGCCGGCGGCGTAACCGTCTCGTACTTCGAGTGGGTGCAGGACCTCGGCCGCCTCTTCTGGGACCGGCGCGAGATCCGCGCGAAGCTCGCAGACCAGCTCAACGACGCGTTCGACCGGGTCTGGGCGCTGTCGGAGTCACAGCGCCTGACGCTCCGCAGCGCGGCGCTCGTGGCGGGGATCCGCGAGGTCGCCGGGGCGCTGCGGTCGCGGGGGATCTACCCGTGAGCCGCGTCCGTGACGCGATGATCCCGGAGCCGCGGACGCTCGAGGCCTCGGCGTCCGCGCAGGCAGCGGGGGAGCACCTCGTCGAGCCGGACGTGCGCGCCGTCTACGTCAGCGAGGACGAGCGCTTCGCCGGCGTGATCACGCGAAAGACGCTCGTCGAGCGCGTCGTCGCGGCCGGGCGCGATCCGCGCGAGACGCGTCTCGGCGAGATCGTCGAGCCGCCGAACTGGACGATCGACCCGGACGTGCCGCTCGACGAGGCGTTCGCGCTGCTGGAGGAGTGGGACGCCGAACGCGTCCCGGTCGTGGACGGCGGCGTGCTCGTCGGAGTGCTCTCGCGCGCCGTCCTGCAGCGGCGGCTGGCGGAGGACGACCCTCCGGCGGCGCTCGATCAGCAGCAGGTGTAGGCGCCCGGCGGCGCGTCGCCCTCGGCCGGCACCGGGAGCTTCGCCGCCTCGAGGGCGGCCCCGTGGAGCAGGTCGCGCTCGCTCGCCTCGAGCCCGTCGAGGCCGTAGCGCCCCAGCACCTCGCGGACGACGATCGCGCCCCCGACGATCACCGGCGCGCGCTCGGGCTCCAGCCCCGGCAGCTCGCGCCGCGCGGCGAGCGGGAGGGAGGCGAGGCGCTCGAGCTGCGCCTCCACCGCCGCCCGCGAGAGCCGGTAGCCGTGGACGCGCTGCGGGTCGTAGGCGCCGAGCTCGAGCGCGGCCAACGTCGTGACCGTGCCGGCGACGCCGATCGCGTCGTGCGGGTCGAGTGGCGGCAGCTCCGCGCGCACGTCGGCGGCCGCCGCGTCCAGCTCCTCGCGCGTCGGCGGGTCGGAGCGCAGATGCCGTTCGGTCAGGCGGACGGAGCCGACGTCGAGGCTCGTCCGGGACGAGGCGGTGATCAGCTCGGTCGAGCCGCCCCCGACGTCGAGCACGAGCGTCCCGTCGGCGACCGGGCGGCCGTTGGCGACGCCGCGACGGGTCAGCTCGGCCTCCTCCTCGCCGCTCAGCAGCCTGGTCGCGAAGCCGTAGCTCCACTCGATCTCGCCCAGGAACGCCTCGCCGTTCTCCGCGTCGCGAACCGCGCTCGTGCCGATCGTGAGCACCCGCTCCGCCCCCAGCTCCTCGAGCTCGCGCCGGTAGTCGGAGAGCACGTTGCGGACCCGCGCAACCGGCAGCGGGAGGAGCTTGCGCCGCTCGTCGACGCCCTCGCCCAGGCGGGTGATGACGGTGCGGCGAGCGACCTCCGCGACGTGCTCGCCGTCGACGTCCGCCACCAGCAGGCGGGTCGAGTTGGTGCCGAGGTCGACAACGGCTACGCGCATGGGAGCAGGCTAGCCGGGCTACGCGGCGTCGAGCAGCGCCCGCGCCCGGTGTGCGCTCCGCACCGCCGAGGGCGCCACGCCGAACTCGCGGCCGAAGCTCGCCGTGAAGTGGCTGTGACTCGCGAAGCCGAGCTCGAGCGCGAGAGACGTCAGATCGCCGTCGTTCAGCGGCAGCCGCTCGAGCGCCGCGCGCAGGCGCAGGGCGTGCCGGTAGCCGGCCAGCGTGAAGCCGGTCTCGGCGCGGAACACGCGGGTCAGGTGGAACGGCGAGGTGTGGAGGCGCGCCGCGAGCCCGTCCAGCGTCACGCGCGCTCCGAGCTCGGCGGCCAGCTCTGCCTTCGCCGCTTCCGCGAGCTCCCGGTGGGTGTCCGCCGTGCGCTTGCGGGCCGCGCGCCGACCGCGCAGGGGCACCGCGAGGGCCGAGAGCGCGAGTCTCGAGGCCAGCTCCTCGGCGCGAAGGAGATCCGCGGGCCGCCCGCGAAGGTGGCGGACGAGCAGGTGCTGGAGCAGGTAGGTGCGGCGGTCGGTCGGGACGTGGGTGACGCGGATGCGCGTCCGGCCGTCCACGACGGCGGCGCCCTCGGCGGCGAGGCGCTCGAGCGACCCTTCGGGGAGCTCGATGAAGACGGAGTCGTCGCCGCGCGCGTTGTGCAGCTCCCGGCGGTAGGGCTGGTCGGCGTTGTAGAGGATCGCGTGGTTCGGCGTCGCGAGCACCGGCTCGCTGCCCAGCTGGCGGATCACGACCGACCGGCGTGGAAAGACGACGTGCGCGCGGTCGCCGATGACGTTCGTCTCCCGCCAGGACGCGTCCTCCGGCGGGCAGTGGAACTCGCCGAGGGCGAGAGCCGGCGTTGTCAGCAGCGGCGTCACCGTGGCCACACGACCTCTGACGCCGCCGCGGCTAGGGGGTTAGCGCGGCGCCCCGCGAAGAGGCGCCGCGCTGTGTGAGGGCGTCAGTGAGGGTGGAGCTTGGTACCGGCGACGATGTATACGTGGTTCCCGTTCGCGGCCGCGAGGAGCTCGTCGGGCCGTCCGTCGCGGTTGGTGTCGCCGAGGCCGACCGCGTCGAAGCCGAGCTGTTCGTTCTCGACGGTGCTCGTGATCGTCCGCAGCAGCGAGCCGTCGGCGCCGGAGAAGATCTGCACCTTTCCCGCCTGGAAGGCGCCTGCGCTCGAGGTGTACGAGCCGACGATCAGATCCGGGCGACCGTCGCCGTTGACGTCGCCGGCGCTCCGCCCGGGGCCGAGGCCGGCATCAGCGGAGTCGCCGAGCCAGGCGTGGATCTCGTGGCCGTCGCGGCCCGAGTAGACGCCCGCGCGGCCGGCCGGGTTGCCGTCGACGCTGCCGTTGGTCGTGTCCGCGTAGTCGCCGGCGTAGAAGTCGGGCGTGCCGTCCCCGTCGACGTCGCCGACGCCGGCCACGAAGAAGGAGCCCAGCTCGCCGCCGTTCGGCGACGCG
>DASSQK010000016.1:0-4639 GCA_035702555.1 Gaiellaceae bacterium
CCGCCGCCGGCGATCACCCCCTGCGTTCCCATCCTCGTCAAGTAGTCGATCGGAGGTATCGAAAGTCATGGAGCTCACACAGAAACTGGTCTCGTCGAGGCGGGGATCGCTCTACGTGTCGATCGCCGCGGCGGTACTCGCGGGAATCGTCATCCTCGCGTACCTCAACGGGTACCGGAACAACCTGAAGGCCGGCGGCACGCCGGTCACGGTCCTGGTCGCCAGGCACACCATCGACAAGGGCACGGCCGGCGCCGTGATCGCGACGAAGGACCTCTACACCGCGACCACCATCCGCGAGAGCCAGCTGCGCGAGGGCGCCTTCAGCGACCCCGCGAGCCTCACGGGCAAGGTCGCGACCACCACCGTCTACAAGGGCGCCCAGCTGACGGCGGCCGACTTCTCGGCCGGCGTGGACTCGCTCGCCAGCACGCTCACCGACCACCAGCGGGTCATCGCCGTGCCGCTCGACGCGGCGCACGGCCTCAGCGGCGAGCTGCAGGAGGGCGACCACGTCGACGTCTACTCCGCCTTCAGCGTCGTCGGCATCGGGCCGAACGGCCAGGCGATGAACGGCGGCCAGTCGCGGCCGATCCTGCGCCTGATCGCGCAGAACGTCGAGGTCGTCAAGATCGGCAGCAACAGTGGTGTCGGCTCGTCGGCGAGGGCCAACTCGGTCAGCCTGAAGGTCAGCGACAAGCAGGCCGGGAACGTGGCGTTCGCCTCCGACAACGGCAAGGTCTGGCTGTCCCTGCGGCCCGCGGCCGGCGCGAAGCCGTCCGCGAACCCGCTCGTCAGCCCCGAGACGCTCCTGCTCGGCGTTCCGCCGGTCGTGGTGCTGCACGCGCTCGGAGGCCGTCGATGAGCTCGGTCGCCGACAAGGCGGTCCTCGTCCTCGAGGAGGGGATCGACCCGGCGCCGATCGAGCAGGCGCTGCCCCCGGGCGCGCGCGTCACGCGCACCCCGCTCCCGGATGCGGCGTACCTGTGGTCGTCGCTCACCAAGGCGGCAGCCGAAGCCGACCTCGTCGTCTTCGCCTGCAGCCGTGAGCACGACCGGACCCTCGAGGGGCTCTCGAACCTGTCGCGCCAGCTCGCCAACCGGCCCCCGCTCGTCGTGCTGCACACCGGCAGCTCGAACGGCTTCATGGAGCGGGCGTTCGGGGCGGGAGCCGACGACCTGATCACGCTGCCCCAGCCGACGGAGGACCTCGCGTTCGCGCTCGAGAAGGCGATCGCCCGGCGCCGCGGCTCGGCCGCTCCGGCGGGCGAGGCCGCGATGATCACCGTGCTCGGGCCGAAGGGCGGCACCGGCAAGACGCTGACGGCCTGCAACCTCGCCGTCGCGCTCGCCGAGGGCGGCCACTCGCCGGTCATCGTCGACCTCGACCTCCAGTTCGGCGACGTCGGGCTCGCGCTCGGCCTGCGGCCGGAGCGGACGATCTTCGACCTCGCGACCGCCGGCAGCTCACTCGACGCCGACAAGCTGGACGGGTTCCTCGCCAAGCACCAGTCGGGTGCGCGGGCGCTGCTCGCGCCCGTGCGCCCCGACCAGGCGGCGGCGATCACGATCCCGTTCCTGCGGGCAGTCTTCGAGACCCTGCGCGCCCGGCACGACGTTGTGATCGTCGACACGCCGCCGGCGTTCTCGCCCGAGGTGATCGCGGCGATCGACCAGTCATCGCACATCTGCCTCGTCGGCACGTTGGACGCGCTGTCGCTGAAGGACACGAAGATCGGCCTCGAGACGCTCTCGCAGATGGGCTACGAGGCGCCGGTCGTGCAGCTCGTGCTGAACCGCTCCGACTCGAACGTGGGCATCACGCACGCCGACGTCGAGCGGCTGCTAGGCCGCAGGCCCGACGTCCTCGTGCCGAGCGACCGGGCGATCCCGCGCGGGATCACGGACGGCAAGACGATCGTCGCCGCCGACCCGCGCTCGGAGGCCGCCCAGGCGTTCGTCGCGCTCGCCGGCAGCTACGTCAACGGCAACGGCAACGGTCACAGGAACGGCACCGCCGACGCGGCTTCGGGCCGGCTGCGGTCGCTGCTCAGGAAGGAAGGCAGGTAATGGAACTCCACGAGCGTCTCCTGCAGTCGGGCGCCCCGAGCGCCGTCAGCCCCGCCGTGACCGATCCGTTCGCGGAGCTGAAGAACCGCATCCACCTCGCGCTCGTGAGCGAGCTCGGGCCCGGGCTCTTCGACGTCGCGGACAGCGACGCCATCCGGGCGCGGGTCGAGGCCGAGATCCGGACGCAGCTCCAGCAGGAGGCCGGGCTCTCGCGCGACGACCGCGAGCAGATCGCCTCCGAGATCGCCGACGACGTCTTCGGCTACGGGCCGCTCGAGCGGCTGCTGCCGGACCCGACGATCTCGGAGATCATGGTCAACGGGCCGCACGACATCTGGATCGAGCGCCGCGGCCTGATCTCGCGCACGTCGCTGAACTTCACCGACGACTCCCACCTGCGCCGGATCATCACGAAGATGGTCGGTCAGGTCGGCCGCCGCGTCGACGAGTCGTCGCCGATGGTGGACGCGCGCCTGCCCGACGGCTCGCGCATCAACGCGATCATCGCGCCGCTCTCGCTCTCGGGCCCGCTCCTGACGATCCGGAAGTTCGACCAGGGCCGGTTCGCGCTGGAGGAGCTGATCGGGATCAACACCCTCACGAGCGACGCGGCCGACTTCCTCAGCCGCTGCATCAGGGCCGACATGAACATCCTCATCTCGGGCGGCACCGGCTCGGGCAAGACGACGCTCCTGAACGCGCTCTCGTCCGCGGTGCCGGACTCCGACCGGATCATCACGATCGAGGAGGCGGCCGAGCTCCAGCTCTCCCAGCAGCACGTGCTGCGCCTCGAGTCGCGCCCGAAGAACATCGAGGGCGAGGGCGAGATCACGATCCGCGAGCTCGTCCGCAACTCGCTGCGCATGCGGCCCGACCGGATCATCGTCGGCGAGGTTCGCGGCGCGGAGGCGCTCGACATGCTCCAGGCGATGAACACGGGTCACGAGGGCTCGCTCTCGACGATCCACGCGAACTCGCCGAGGGACTCGCTCAGCCGGCTCGAGACGATGGTGCTGATGGCCGGCTTCGAGCTCCCGGTGAAGGCGATCCGGCAGCAGATCTCGTCGGCGCTCGACGTGATCGTGCAGCTCGACCGGCTCGACGACGGCACCCGCCACGTGACGGAGATCACGGAGGTGCAGCGGATGGAGGGCGACGCGATCACCCTGCAGAAGCTCTTCGAGTTCCACCTCGATCGCATCGAGAGCGACCGCACGGTGGTCGGGCAGCTGCTGCCGACCGGCCTGCGGCCGACGTTCCTGGCGAAGTTCGCCCGGCACGGCATCGAGCTCCCGCACGACATGTTCGGCACTCCGCTCGACGCCGCCTACGGCGCGGGCCCGAACGGCAACGGCTGGTTCAACGGAGGGAACGGGCAGTGAGGCGGCTCGTCCTCACGCTCCTGCTCGCGGCCGTCGCGGCCACCGCGGCGGGCGCCGCGAGGGCGGCCGGCGAGCCGCTCGAGACGACGCCGGTCGGCCGGCTTCCCTTCCCGGAGCGCGGGTACGTCGTCGATCTTCCTCCGGGGATGGCGGTCTCGCGCAGCGCCTTCCGCGTGACCGAGAACGGCCGGCCCGTCGAGAACGTCGACGTCGCCGCGCTGGGGACGGCCGGGATCAACTACGGCACCGTCCTCGCAATCGACACGAGCCTCAGCATGAAGGGCGAGCCGCTGACCGCGGCCCTCGCCGCCGGGCGCTCCTTCGTGGCCCACCGCGCGAACGGCCAGCAGATCGGCCTCGTCGCCTTCGACGGGCGCGTGCGCGTGCTCCGCGGCCTGAGCCAGGACGCCGGCGGCCTCACCAGCCTGCTCTCGCAGTCGCCGGGAGTCGCCTTCGGGACGCGTATCTACGACGGGCTCGACAGCTCGCTCTCGCTCCTCGAGCAGGCGAAGCTCTCGACCGGCTCGATCGTGCTGCTCTCTGACGGCGCCGACGTCGGCAGCGAGAGCGACCTCGACGCGGTCATCGCGAAGGCCCGGGCCCATCACGTCCGGATCTTCACGGTCGGCCTCCGCTCGAAGGCCTTCGCGCCGGCCGCCCTGCAGAAGCTGGCGACGGAGAGCGGCGGGAGCTACGCGGAGGCGTCGTCGACCGATCAGCTCGCGTCGATCTACTCGGCCCTCGGCCAGCGACTGGCCGGCGAGTACGTCGTCCGCTACCGCTCGGACGCGGCGCCGCAGTCCGACGTGCAGGTGCAGGTCGCCGTCAGCGGCGTCGGGACTGCGACGACCCAGTACACCGCGCCGACCCCTTCCGGGCTCGCGCCGTTCCACCGCTCGCTGGTCTCACGCTTCGTGCTCTCGGGCTTCGCGGTCGCGCTGCTCGCGCTCTTCGTCGCAGGCCTCGCGGCGGTCGCGGTGATGACCCTGATCAAGTCGCGCTCCAGCCGCGTGGTGGAGCGCGTGGAGGAGTTCTCCGGCGGCCGGCCGCAGGAGACCGCGCCCGAGGACGACGAGAGGTGGCACAAGGTCGCGATGCGCCGGGCCCGGCTGGAAGGCCACGGCTGGCTGTCGCGCATCGAGCGGCAGCTCGAGATCGCCCGCATCGAGACGTCGGCGACGAGGGTC
>DASSQK010000017.1:0-30960 GCA_035702555.1 Gaiellaceae bacterium
GTCCTTGAGCAGCGCGAAGCCGCCGGCCATGTCGCCGTAGAGCGTCGCGTAGCCGACCGACAGCTCCGACTTGTTGCCGGTCGCGACCACGAGCCAGCCGAACTTGTTCGAGAGCGCCATCAGCAGCACGCCGCGGACGCGAGCCTGGACGTTCTCCTCCGTGAGGTCGGGCTCGAGCCCCTCGAAGCTCCCGGCGAGCGCGGCGTCGAAGGCGCCGACGAGGTCGCCGATCGGCAACTCGCGGAACTCGGTGCCCAGCGACTCGGCCAGCAGCCGCGCGTCGCGGCGCGTCTCCTCCGACGAGTAGCGCGACGGCATCGACACGCTGTGCACGCGCTCAGGCCCCAGCGCCTCGACGGCGAGCGCCGCGGTCAGCGCCGAGTCGATCCCGCCCGAGACGCCGATCACGACCTCGCGGAAGCCGTTCTTGCCCACGTAGTCACGCAGGCCGAGCTCGAGCGCGAGCCGCATCTGCTCGAGCTGCTCGAGCTGCGGCGCGAGCAGCGGCTCAGCAGCCTCCGCCTGGTCTCGCACCGGCCCGAGGGGGATCACCGGGGCGTCGGGGACGGCACCGCGTTCACGGGCGAGCGCGCGGCGTCTCACGTCGCGCAGCCGCCGCCCGACGGCGTCGGCCGGGTCGATGTCGACCACGAGCAGCGCCTCCTCGAAGCCGGGCCCGCGCGCCAGCACGTGGCCTTCCTCGTCGAGGACGAGCGAGTGGCCGTCGAAGATCAGCTCGTCCTGGCCGCCGACGGCGTTGCAGAAGGCCACGAAGCAGGCGTTGTCGCGCGCGCGGGTCGCGAACATCTCGCGGCGCTCACGGTCTCGGCAGACGTGGAACGGGGACGCCGAGATGTTGGTCAGCAGCTGCGCCCCCGCCAGCGCGAGGTCGGTTGCCGGCGGCCCCGGCTGCCACATGTCCTCGCAGATCGTGGGCCCGACCAGCGTCCCGCCGAGCTCGAGCAGCAGGCAGTCGCGCGCGGGCGCGAAGTAGCGGTCCTCGTCGAAGACCCCGTAGTTCGGCAGGAAGCGCTTGCGGTAGATCGCCTTCACCTCGCCGCCCGCGCAGACCGCGCAGGCGTTGTACAGGTCGCGGTCGAGGTGCGGGAAGCCGACGAGCGCGACGATGTCGCCAGTCGCGCGGGCGATCTCGTCTAGCGACGCGCGGGCCGCGCGGACGAACCCGGGCCGGAGCAGCAGGTCCTCGGGCGGGTAGCCGGTGACCGCGAGCTCGGGGAGGAGGACGAGGTCGGCCCCGGCCCGCCTCGCCTCGCCGAGGGTCTCGAGAATACGCGCGCGGTTCCCGTCGAGATCGCCGACGGTGGTGTTGATCTGCGCGAGCGCGAGGCGCATGGTCAGGTTTTAGCCTATCAGGCGAAAACTGGCTAGCGTTTGAGCCTGACGGCGTTCAGGTCCTGCGCGCGGATCTCGTCGGCGCGGCGGATGAGGTCCTCGATGTCGTCGTGCTCGGCGTGGATGTAGCGCCCGGCGAGCACGTCGGCACGGCCGGAGGCGAGGACGCGGACGAGGCTCGGCGCCAGGTCGGGCGGCGTCCAGGGCGCGTCGTCGGCGAAGCTCCCCTCGGTCATCTCGGTGCGCACGAGGCCGGGGCTGATCAGGAACACGCGCACCGGTGTGTCCTCGAGCGCCTTGGCGAGCGTCTCCGCGAAACGGTTCGCCGCCGCCTTGCTGGCGGTGTAGGCGGTGTTGCTCGCGCCGGGTAGGTAGCCGGCGCCGCTGCCGGTGACGACGATGCGGCCGCGACCGCGCTCGAGCATCCCCGGGACGACGGCGCGGCTGCAGAGGAAGACGCCGAGCACGTTGACCTCGAGGACGCGCCACCAGTCGGCGGGATCGACCTCCCACGGCGCGCCGTCGGGGCCGCCCGTGCCCGCGTTCGCCGAGAGCAGGTCGATCGGCCCGAGCTCTCGCTCCGTCTCGGCGACCGCGCGCTCGACCGCGTCCGCGTCGGTGACGTCGAGCTCGAGCGCGAGGCCGTCGATCTCGCGCGCGACCTCCTCGACCTGCTCGCGGCTGCGGGCAGCGACGGCCACGCGCGCGCCGGCGTCTGCGAGCTCCCGCGCGATCCCCGCGCCGATTCCGCGCCCCCCGCCCGTGACGAGCGCGACCTGGCCGGTGAGGTCATCTTGGGCCACGGCCGGAGGATAGTCGGCGGAGCGCGCCGCTCCAGCCGGCCGCGGCCGGTCAGGGCCCGGCGGCCGCCGCGATCTCGTCCAGCGTCTCCGGGTTCTCAAGCGACGAGAGGTCGCCGGGATCCGTTCCCAGCGCCTTCGCGCGGACGGCGCGGCGGACGATCTTCGCGCTGCGCGTCTTCGGCAGCGCCGAGACGAACAGCACGCGCTCCGGCGCGAACGCCTTGCCGAGCGCGGACGCGGCGAGCGCGCGCAGCTCGGCCGCCAGCTCCTCGCCCGGCTCCTCGCCCGGCACGAGCGCGCAGAACACCCAGGCCACCTCGCCCTTCACCTCGTGCGGCACGCCCACCGCGGCGGCCTCGGCGACCGCCGGGTGCGCGACGACCGCCGACTCGAGCTCGGCGGGCCCGACCCGCTTCCCGGCGATGTTGAGCGTGTCGTCGGAGCGCCCGTGCAGGAACCAGTAGCCGTCCTCGTCCACGGAGGCCCAGTCGCCGTGCACCCAGATTCCGGGGAGGCGCCGCCAGTAGGCGTCGAGGTACCGCTCGGGATCGCCCCAGAACCCCCGCGTCATCCCGGGAAATGGCTTGCGGCAGACCAGCTCGCCGACCTCGCCGCGGATCGACCGGCCCTCGGCGTCGACGACGTCCATCGCCATCCCCAGCGCAGGCCCGCCCAGCGAGCAGGTCTTGATCGGCGCCGCCACGGTTGGCGAGAGGAAGCACGCGCCGACCTCGGTGCCGCCGGAGCAGTTGATGATCGGGCAGCGCCCGCCGCCGACGTGCTCGAACAGCCAGCGGTAGGGATCCGGGTTCCACGGCTCGCCGGTGGTGACGAGCACGCGCAGGGAGGACACATCGTGCCGCTCGACGAGCTCTGCGCCGTGCGGGATCAGCGCGCGCACGAGCGTGGGCGAGAGGCCGAGGATCGAGACGCGCTCCCGCTCGACGAGCCCCCACAGCCGATCCGCCGCCGGCCAGTCCGGCGCGCCCTCGTTGAACACGATCGTGCAGCCGAGGGCCATCCCGCCGACCACCTCCCACGGCCCCATGATCCAGCCCATGTCCGTGACGAAGTCGATGACGTCCTCGGGCCGCGCGTCCGCCTGGTAGGCGACCTCCCGGGTGATCGAGACGAGGAAGCCGCCCTGGACGTGCAGCACGCCCTTCGGCGCGCCGGTCGTGCCCGACGTGTAGGTGAGCAGGTACGGGTGCTCGGAGTCGACCTCGAGCGGCGGCAGCTCGCCGGGCGCGTCGGCGACGGCCTCGTCCCACCAGACGTCGCGGCCGCCCTGCATCGGGGTCTCCGCGCCGCGGCGCCGCCAGACGACGACGTGCTCGACCGACGGCGACACCTCGAGCGCCTCGTCGACCAGCGACTTCATCGGCACCTCGCGTCCGCGCCGTAGGGATGCGTCCGCCGTGACGACGACCTTCGCCTCGGCGTGCTGTAGCCGCGCCGCGATCGCCGGAGCCGCGAAGCCGGAGAAGATCGGCACCTGCACCGCCCCGAGATGCGCGCAGGCGTGGGAGGCGATCGCGACCTCGGGCGACATCGGCAGGAAGATCGCGACCCGGTCGCCCGACTGCACGCCGAGCGCGGCGAGCGCCTCGGCCAGCCGCGTCACCTCGCGGGAGAGCTCCCGGTACGAGAGCGAGCGCCGCTCGCCGTCCTCGCTCTGCCAGACGGCGGCCGCCGCGTCGGCGCGCTCGCCCTGGGCCCAGCGGTGCACGCAGTTCCAGGCGACATTGAGCCGCCCGCCCACGAACCACGTCGCCCACTCGGGGCCGCGCGAGAGGTCGACCACCTCGTCCCAGGGCCGCGAGAACTCGAGGCCCATGTCCTCGATTGCGGCCGGCCAGAACCGCTCGGGCTCCTCCTGCGAGAAGCGCACGAGCGAGGCGTAGTCGTCGAAGCCGAGCGACCGCGCGAGCCGCAACGCGTTCGAGCGCTCGCGCACCTCGTCGCTCGGGCGCCAGATCACCTCCACGCGCTCAAGCGTAACCCTGCCCGCTCTCGGTACCTTCCACCAATGCGCTCGCGGATCTTCGCGGAGGAGAACAGGAAGTGGTGGACGCTGGGGTCGCTCTGCTTCGCCCTGTTCATGATCATGCTCGACAACACCGTCGTGAACGTCGCGCTCCCGGCGATCAAGGCCGACCTCGGCATCAGCACCTCTGAGCTCGAGTGGACGGTCGCGGCCTACGCCCTCACCTTCGCGTCGCTCCTGCTCACCGGCGGCAAGCTGGGCGACCTGCTCGGTCGGCGGTTGATCTTCGTGATCGGCCTCACGATCTTCACCCTCTCTTCGCTCGCCTGCGGCCTCTCCTCGAGCGCACCCGAGCTGATCGGGGCCCGTGCGGTCCAGGGAATCGGCGCCGCGCTGATGATGCCGGCGACGCTCTCGATCATCTCGGCGACGTTCGCGGTGCGCGAGCGCGGCACCGCGATCGGCATCTGGGCCGGCGTCTCGGCGATGGCGCTCGCGATCGGGCCGCTGCTCGGCGGGCTGATCACCGAGCACATCTCGTGGAACTGGATCTTCTACGTCAACGTCCCGATCGGCGTGCTCGCCGTCGTGTCGGCGTTCGTGGTCGTCCCGGAGTCGCGCGACACTTCGCACGAGCAGCGGCTCGACCTCCCCGGCCTGCTGACGTCCGGGGTCGGCCTCTTCGCGCTCGTCTACGCGCTGATCGAGGCAAACAACTACGGCTGGGGATCAGCTCGCATCCTCGGCCTGTTCGTGGTGGCCGTGGTCTGCCTGAGCGCCTTCGTGCTCCTCGAGCTGCATCAGCGCCTGCCGCTCCTCGACCTCTCGCTCTTCCGCAGCGGAACTTTCGCCGGCGCGAACCTGGTCGCGATCCTCGTCACGCTGGCGATGTTCGGGATCTTCGTCTTCTTCCCGATCTACATGCAGACCTTCCGCGGCTGGTCGCCGACCCAGGCCGGCGCGGCGCTGCTGCCGTGGACGCTGATGGTCGTGATCTTCGCCCCGATCGCCGGGAAACTCTCGGACCACGTCGGCTCGCGCTGGCTGATCTCCGGCGGGATGTCGGTCGTCGCGATCTGCTGCCTCTGGCTCTCGACCGTGACGGTGGACTCGTCCTTCTGGCACATGCTTCCCGGCTTCATCCTCGGCGGCCTCGGGATGTCGTTCGTGATGACGCCGATGTCCGCGGCGGCGATGGGCGCAGCCCCGGTCGCCAAGGCCGGCGTCGCGTCCGGCGTCCTGAACACGTTCCGCCAGGTCGGCGTCGCGCTCGGAATCGGGATCACGGGCGCGATCGTCGCGAACCGTGCGGCTGCGTACGGCAGCCCGCCGCCGCAGGCGTTCGTCTACGGCCTCACCTTCGCCATGAAGGTCAGCGCAGGGATCTGCCTCGGCGGCGCGATCGCGGCAGCAGTCCTGATCCGCCGCTACCGCCACGCCGAGTCGAGCCAGCCCGCCGAAGTAGCCGCGTAAAACCAAAAGAAAAGCCCCCGGCTGCGGCTCCGGGGGCTTCTGATTTTTGCGGGCCTTGCTGAGAGGCGACGACCCGGAGGCCTTGGCTCTGCGGCCCAGCCACAACCTCCGGGCCATCGTCGCCTTTCTTTGGCGCGCCCCTTGCATCCCCTAAGCCTGGCGTCCGGCTGGGCTGCAAGGTGGACGGACTATAGACCCGCCTCCGGGATCAGTCAAGTACCTCGGTCAAGTGATTTTCGAACAAGGAAGTTGACCCGTTTTTCGCTGAAACATGACCAATTTGAGGGATATCGCACAACGGTCCCTTGCGCCGAAGTGAAGTATTCGTTTCACTTCGCCAGGAGTCGTATGCCCCGCGCTTCAGTAACGCATCAGATCCGCACCGCCGCCACCCCGGGCAGCGCCCGGCTGGGCGAGCGCGTGCGGCAGCTGCGGGTCGCGGCCGGCCTCACGCAGACCGATCTCGCCGGCGACCGGTTCTCCAAGGAATACGTCAGCCAGATCGAGCGCGGAAAGACCAGGCCCACGCGCGAGACGATCGAGTGGCTGGCCGCGAAGCTCGGCGTCGATGCCGCCTTCCTCGAGAAGGGCGTCTCCGCCGACGAGCGCAGCCGGGTCGAGGCGATGCTCGCGCGCGCGGAGGCGCTCGCGAACAACCACCAGTACGCCGAGGCGGTCGAGGAGCTCGAGAGCTCCCGCACCGCCGTCCTCGCGACCGGCGCCGTCGAGCTCGAGGTTCGCGCGCTGCAGACCGAGGCGTGGGCGCGGATGGAGCAGGGCCAGCTCCGGCCGGCGCTGCAGCTGCTGGAGCGCTGCCGCACGTTCGCCGAGGGGCCCGGCTTCTCGGATGTCGACCGCGCGCAGGTGCTCTTCCGCATGGGCGTCTGCCGGTACCACCTCTCGAGCATCGCGTCGGCGGTCTCGCTCTTCAGCGAAGCCCTGAAGCTGGCCGAGGCCTCGCAGCTCCCCTGTGACCTGCTGCGCGGCGACATTCTCGGCTGGCGCTCCCGGTGCTACCGCCGGCAGCGCGACTTCGAGGCCGCGCGCGAGGACGTCGAGCGCGCGCTCGAGCTGGCGCAGGCGCTGGACGACCACCGCACGATGGCGAACGTCTACTTCCAGGCCTCGCTCGTCGCCGAGCGAATGGGCCACTGGGTGCTCGCGCGCAGCTATGCGGAGCGGGCGAAGGCCTACTACGAGCAGATCAACGACGAGCGGAACGTCGGCCGCCTGCTGAACAACCTCGGCGGCCTGAACTTCCAGCTCGGGAAGCCGGATCGCGCCGTCGAGGATCTGAAGAGCGCGTACCGCGTGCTGCTCGACAAGGGCAGCGACGCCGAGGCGGCCAACGTCGTCTCGTCGCTCGCACACGTGCACCTGGCGACGGGCCAGGTGGAGGCGGCCGAGGAGGAGGCGCGTCACGCGCTCGACCTGCTCGAAGGCCGCGAAGACTTCCTGCTCGACATCGCTCCGACCCAGCTGGTGCTGGGGCGAGCGCTGATGGAGCAGGGACGCCTCGACGAGGCGCAGGAGATGCTGCGCACCGCCGAGGCAAGCGCAGAGCAGCTGGAATCGATCAGCCACCGCGCCGCCGCGTGGATGGCACAGGGCGACCTCGCCGCCCGCCTGGGCGAGGATGCGACGGCCGCGCGCCTATACCGCAAGGCCGCCGAAGCTCTCCAGGATGTCCGCTTCTAAGCCAAAGAAGGAGGTGAAATGAACAAGGCTCGCCTGATCTCCCTGACGGTCACCCTCTCCATGCTGGCCTTCTACCTCGAGGGCTTCGCCCGCGGCTGCGGTTTCTTCTTTGGCCACGGCGGCAGCTGGTTCGACGGGCACTAGGAACCCACAGGCGCGTTCGGGGCGGGGTCTACCAGGCTCCGAACGCCCGCCGGAAGCGGTCGACGCGCTCCTGCTCAGAGCATCACGGCCTCTCCGTCGCCCAGCAGCCTTTCGGGGGGCACCACCCAGCTAGACTCGGCCACGTGGGCCGTCTTTTCGCTGTCCTTTTCGCGACAGCGGCTCTCTCCGCCGCCTGCGGCGGCTCTCACGCGTCCGGGGACAGGTCGCTCGACGCGATCCTGAAGCGTCCGGGGCCGATGGTCGGGATCACGGCCGGGGCGTCGCAGTTCGTCCCGGGCGCCGTCCGCTACCCGTTCCTCGTCATCCGCAACGACGCGAGGCCCGTGTACCGGCCGGCTGCGACGGTCTGGGTCGCGAAGAGCCGCTCGGAAACGCCCTTCGAGCGTGCGACCGCACGCCTCGAGCCGATCGGCGTCCCGGGGCGTTCCGCCCCGGCCTTCGGCGGCGTGACGAAGCTGTATGTCGCGCACCTGCGGATCCCGCGCCCGGGGCGCTACTGGCTGGTCGCGCAGCCGCGCGGTGCGCACATCCAGGGGCTCGGCACGCTCGATGTCGCCGCGCGCTCGAGCAGCGTCGCCGTCGGCGCGAAGGCGCCGCGCTCGGAGAATCCGACGCTCGCGACCGCGCCGGCGGCTCGAATCACGACCAGCCGGCCGCCCGACCTGCCGCTCCTGCGCCACTCGATCGCGGGCTCGCTCGCCGCGCACCGGCCGTTCGTGGTCACGTTCGCCACGCCGAAGTTCTGCACCAGCCGCACGTGCGGGCCGGTCGTGGACGTGGTCGAGTCCGTCCGCCGCCGCTTCGAGCGCCGCGGGATCCGGTTCATCCACGTCGAGGTCTTCACCGGGAACGACCCCAACCGCGGCTTCAACCGCTGGATGCGCGAGTGGGGCCTCGCGAGCGAGCCGTGGGTGTTCCTCGTCGGCGCGGACGGGCGCGTGAAGGCGAAGTTCGAGGGCTCCGTCTCGGAGGCGGAGCTCGCCGCGGCAGTGCGCGCGAAGCTGCTCTAGTCAGGAGACTTCGGCGAAACAGTGACGAGGCTCCGGGGCCGCGCTGCTCGCCCCGACGCTGCGTCCTCAGTCGCGCCCGTACCTTCCAGGTACGAACGCTCCCTGCGTCCTTGCCTCGGAACGAGCATCGCGACCCCAGAGCGTGCACCGTTCCGCCAAAGCCTCCTGCGTTTCTTAGCCCCCCGCGCGCGGGGAGGAAGAAGCACATGCCCCCGGCGATGCAGCGCATGCGCCGCGCGCGCGAGGTGGTGGGCGTCGCGCGGCAACGCAAGCTGGTCCGCGTGCTGCGCGAGCTCGGCGTCGCGGGGATGCGGCCCGCCACCCGCGAAGGCGCGGTCGAGTTCCGCCAGGCGCTCGAGGATCTCGGCACGACCTTCGTGAAGCTCGGCCAGCTCCTCTCGTCCCGCCCCGACCTGCTCCCCGACGCCTACATCGAGGAGCTTTCGAAGCTCGTCGACGAGGCGCAGCCGGTGCCGTTCGAGGAGATCGAGCGAATCGTGCGGGAAGACCTGGGGAGCGACGTCGTCGGGCGGCTGGAGCACGCGCCGCTCGCGGCCGCCTCGATCGCGCAGACGCACGTCGCCCTGCTCGCCGACGGACGGGACGTCGTCCTCAAGGTGCGCAGGCCGGGAGTCGTCGAGCAGGTCGACCTCGACCTGCGGCTGGTGGCCTCGGCGGTCGAGTTCCTCGAGAAGCATTTCGAGACGGCGCAGCTGCTCCAGCTGCGCGCGCTGGCGGACGAGCTCGAGGTCCACCTGCGCGCGGAGCTCGACTTCGTCGAGGAGGCGCACAACACCGAGCTGATCGCCGGCCTCCTCGGCGGGCAGGAGGAGCTGGTCGTGCCGACGGTGATCCGGCCGCACGTGACGGAGCGCGTGCTCGTGCTCGAGCGGATCCACGGCCGCAAGCTCGGCGCCGACCACGGCCTGCCGCCCGAGCGGGCCGAGCTCCTGGCCGTCTCGTTCTTCCGCGCCTACATCCGCCAGGTGACGCAGGCGGGCATCTACCACGCCGACCCGCATCGCGGGAACGTGCTGCTGACGGAGGACGGACGGCTCGCGCTGCTCGACTTCGGCCTGCTCGGCCGGCTCGACGACGAGACGCGCACGATGCTCGCCCTCCTGCTGCTCTCGCTCGCGCACAACCGCGCCGAGGACGTGGCCTCGGTGCTGCTCTCGCTCTCGCTGACCACGCTCGACTCCGACGAGCCCAGCTTCGTCCACGAGCTCCGGCGGAAGCTGCCGCGCTACCACTGGCGGCCGCTGGCGGGGATCCGTTCCGGCGAGGCGCTCGCCGACCTGCAGCGCATCTGCCTCCGCTACGGCGTCAGGCTGCCCGCCAGCTTCGCGCTCGTCGGCAAGACGCTCTCCCAGGCCGACTCGATCGCGCGCACGCTCGACCCCGGGCTCGACCCGATCGCGCTGATCGAGGAGGAGTCGCTCGAGCTGATGCTGGCCGAGGTCGAGGCGCGGCTCGAGCCGAACCAGCTCTTCAGCATGCTGTTCATGCAGCTCGGCTCGCTCTCGCGGCTCCCACGCCGCCTCTCGCAGATCGCCGACCGGCTCGAGACGGGGACGCTGAAGGTCGGCATCGTCCCGACCGACCTCGGTCGCACCGAGCACATGCTGCGGTCGCTCGGCAACCGGCTCGGCTTCGCGCTGATCGTCGTCGGCCTGCTCATCTCCTCGGCGTTGATGGCGCGCGTGAACCACACCGTCGCGCTGGTGGGGTTCCTGCTCGCGGCCGTGCTCGGCCTCTACATGATCTGGCGGATCATCCGGACGCCCGGCGACCTGTGATCGGCCGCGCCGCAGGCGGAGGAATCGAGCGAATCGTCACGAATCGGGCAGAGCACCACAAGCTCCTCCTCTCCCCTGGACGGCGGCGGCCTCTGGCCGTCGTCGTCTTTTTCTCGGGAATACGGGCAGACGGTTTCACGTACTTGGACGAAAGCGACAACGACCCCTACAGTTCCCGAACTTCGACCTCAGGGGGACCGCCGCCGTGAGTCTCGAAACCGTCAAGCTGACCGACCTCGCCTCGTGCGGGGGCTGCGCCGCGAAGTACTCCGCCGCCCGGCTGGAGCAGTTGCTCGCCGGGTTCGTTCCCGCCGAGGCCGAAGACCTGCTCGTGGGCCTCGCACCCGCCGACGACGCCGCGGTCTACCGGTTGGACGACGAGCGCGCGCTGATCTTCACGCTCGACTTCTTCCCGCCGGTGGTCGACGATCCCGGCGACTACGGCGCGATCGCCGCGACGAACGCCCTGAACGACGTCTTCGCGATGGGCGGCAGGCCGCTGCTCGCGCTCTCGATCGCGGCCTTCCCGGAGGAGCTGCCGATGGAGATGCTCGCCCAGATCTTCGCCGCCGCCGACGCCCAGGTGCGCGCGGCCGGGGGCCTCCTCGCGGGCGGCCACACCATCCGCGACGCGGAGCCGAAGTACGGCCTCGCGGTCGTCGGCACGGTGCATCCGCAGGCGATCTGGCCCAAGAACGGCGCGCGGCCGGGCGACGCGCTCTTCCTGACCAAGCCGCTCGGGACGGGCCTGATCATGAGCGGCGTCAAGAGCGGCTCGGCGGGCACCCAGCAGCTCGAGCGCGCGATCGGCTGGATGCGCACGCTGAACGACGGGGCCGCCGAGGTGCTGCGCGGGCTCGATCCCCACGCCGTCACCGACGTCACGGGGTTCGGCCTCTTCGGCCACGCGCACGAGGTCGCCGACCGCAGCGGCGTTCGGATTCGCCTCGAGTCGGAGCGCTTCCCGGCCATCGACGGAGCACTGGATGTCGCGCGCCAGGGCTTGCGGACGAGCGGCGACCCCCGCAACCGCGACTTCGCCGCACGCCACGTCTCGGTCGACGACGACGTCTCAGACGCGCTCGTGGCCCTCGGCTACGACCCGCAGACCGCGGGCGGGCTGCTCGTCTCGGTCGCCGGCGACCGCGCACCCGCCCTGGAGGCGGAGTTCGAGTCGCGCAAGCTGTTCATCCGGCGCGTCGGCCGCGTCGAGGAGGGTTCCGGAGTCGTCGTCGAGTGATCGCCCGCGGGATGATCCACGGGCGGTTTCAGCCGTTCCACAACGGCCACTTCGAGTACCTGAAGGGCGCCGCTGAGCGGAGCGACGAGCTCTTCGTCGGAATCACGAATCCCGACCCCGAGCGGATCAAGCCCGAGCCCGCCGACCCGCTGCGCCACCTCCCGGAGTCGAACCCGTACTCCTACGTCGAGCGGCTGCTGATGGTGAAGGCCGCCGCCGCCGACGCGGAGATCGCGGCCGGGCGCCTGCACGTGATCCCGTTTCCCGTGAACGAGCCCGAGCTGTGGCCGCCGTACGTGCCGCCGGACGTGGTGCACTTCATCCGCCTCTTCTCGGACTGGGGCGGGACGAAGCTCGACCGCCTGCGCGAGGCCGGCTACGAGGTCGTCGTCCTCGACGAGGGCGCGGAGAAGGAGATCTCCGGCGCCGACGTGCGGGAGGCCCTGCGCGGCGGCGGCGACTGGGAGTCGCTGGTGCCTCCCGGCGTGGCGGCGCTGCTGCGGCGGCGCGCGCACGCGACCGTGTAAGGCGCGTGTAAACGCCCGCGAAGGGTCGTGTAAGGGCACAGAACTTTTCCCGCTGCGGCGCGTTTGAACGAGTACCAATCGCCGCAACCAGGGGGTTCCAGATGCGCACAGTCGTTCTCGCCGCCGTCGCTGTGCTCGCGCTCGCCGTCACCGGCGCGTCGCAGCCCGCGTCGCAGGCGACCAAGGCCGTCGCGATCAAGTCCACCGGCTTCTCGCCGAAGTCCGTGACGATCGCGACCGGCGACGCCGTCAAGTGGACGAACCGTGACACGAAGAACCATCAGGTGGTCGCCAACAACGGCAGCTTCGCCTCGGCCGCGATCAAGCCGGGCAAGAGCTACACGCACACCTTCAACACCGCGGGCACGTTCGGCTACCGCGACGCCTTGCACCCGAGCCTCACCGGCAAGGTCGTCGTGAAGGGCCCGCCTCCCGCCGTCACCATCGGCACCGCGACGCCGATCATCGACTACGGCCAGAGCACGCACATCTCCGGCGCCGTCTCGAGCGGCAAGGCCGGTGAGACCGTGACCGTGTGGGCGCAGCCGTATGGCACCGTCTCTCCCGTCCAGGTCGCGACGCTGTTGACCGCCGCGAACGGCGTGTGGGACATCTCCGTGAAGCCGCCCTTGCTCACGAGCTACTTCGCGCGCTGGAAGAGCACGACCAGCCAGGCTGTCGGCGTGCAGGTCCGCCCGGCGATCGTGCTCGGGGTCGCCAAGCGCATGGCCTCGATCAAGGTGAAGGCCGACCGCTCGCTCAAGGGCAAGAAGGTCTACCTGCAGAAGTTCACCCGCTTCCACGAGTGGGTGAAGGTTCGCTCCGTCGTGCTCGGCGACAACTCGGCCAAGCGCTTCAGGCACGGCCTGCGCCCCGGCTACCGCTACGCGGTGCGCGTCTTCATGTCGCTGAATCAGGCCGGCGCGGGCTACCTCGACGGCTACAGCCGCACCGTGGTCGTCAAGATCCCGCGGCGCTAGCTCCCGTCCGGACACGCGGCGCGGGATAGCCTCCGCGCCGCGTGTACCCCATCGTCGTTCTCCTGCTCGACGGCCTCGGCGACCGGGCGCACGAGGCGCTGGGCGGGCGCACGGGCAACGAGGCGGCGTCCACGCCTACGCTCGACGCGCTCGCCTCTGGCGGCTCGTGCGGCCTCTTCTACGCGGTCGGCCCAGGGCGCGCCCCGTCGAGCGAGGTCGCGCACTGGTCGCTGCTCGGCTACCGGCCGGACGAGTTCCCGGGCCGCGCGGTGTTCGAGGCGCTCGGCCGCGGCCAGGACGTGAGCGAGGAGCACGTCTTCGCCTACGCGGCGCTGCGGCCGGCCGAGCGGCGCGACGACGGCTGGTGGCTGACCGGGCGGCCCGACCCGGAGCGCGACGCGGCGGAGGCGGAGCGGCTCGTCGGGCGCTGCGACGGGATCGAGGTCGACGGCCTCACGTTCTCGCTGGCGCACGTCTGGCGGGGGGAGGCGGTCCTGCGCATCTCCGGCGGGGCCGACGAACGAGTGACGGACACGGACTCGTTCTTCCGTGCCTGGCACCCGCTGCTGCGACCCCGGCCGCTCGTGCCGGAGGCCGAGCCCACCGCGCGGGCCTGCGAGGAGTGGACGTGGGAGGTGATGCGGCGGCTGGAAGGCGAGCGCTTCCCCGTGATCACGCTGAAGTGGTTCGGCCGCTCCCGCCGCGTGCCGACGTTCCTCGAGCGCCACGGCGTGAGCGGCGCGTTCGCCGCCGACTCGGCGTTCCTGCGGGGCCTCGGCCTCGCGCTCGGCCTCGAGCCGGTCGAGGCGCCCGAGACGGACGACCCGGTCAGCGACCTGCGAGGGCGCGTCGAGCTGGCGAACGAGCGGCTCGACGCCGGCGACACGTTCGTCTTCTGCCACCAGAAGACGACGGACGCCGCCGGGCACACGAAGGATCCGAAGGTCAAGCGCGACACGATCGCTGCCCTCGACGCGGCTCTCGGCGAGCTGCCGAGCGACAGGGCGATCGTCTGCATCACCGGCGACCACGCGACTCCGGCGTCGCCGGACGTGATCCATTCGGGCGACCCCGTGCCGCTGCTCGTCGCCGGGCCGGGCGTGCGGGCGGACGGCGTCACGCGCTTCGGCGAGCTTCCGTTCGCGGCCGGGATCCTCGGGCAGCTGCGCGGCCCCGACCTGCTGCCGGTGCTGCTGAACGCGGCCGACCGGCCGCTCTTCCTGGGCTCGCGCCCGACGCCGTTCGCGGGCGCGGACGGGTACCCCGCCGTGCTGGAGCCGCTTCTCTAGGCTTCGGGACGTGCACGTCGAGTCGTCGACGACGCTCGGGCGGCTCCGGGGCTTCGAGCTCTCGCCCGCCCGCTACTTCGCGCTGACCCTGGTCTCGCTCGGCGCCCTCTGGCTGATCGTGGTCACCGGCGCGGCCGTTCGCCTGACCAACTCCGGGCTCGGCTGCCGCCACTGGCCTGGCTGCGAGAAGGGCGCCCCACTGCCGGCGAAGGACTACCACGCCTTCATCGAGTTCGGGAACCGCGCGCTCGGCGGGATCGTGATCCTCGTCGTGCTGCTGACCGCGGTCGCGGCCTTCTTCGTGCCCGGCCTCGGGCGTGGGCGGAGGCTCGCCGGCGCGATCTTCGTCGGCACGCTCGCGCAAGCGCCGCTCGGCTACCTCGCCGTCCACAGCGACCTGCACTGGCCGGTCGTGGCCGCGCACCTGCTGCTCTCGATGGCGCTGCTCGCCGGCGCGGTGGTGCTCGCGCTGGAGACGTTGGTGCTGCGCTCGGGCTCGACCGAGCCGGTCGCCCCGCGGGAGCTGCGCCTCTGGTCGCTCGCCGTCGCGGCGGCCGCAGGAGTCCTGCTCGTCACCGGCACGCTCGCCACCGCGGGCGGCCCGCACTCAGGCGGCGGCGCCGAGCAGGTCGACCGGCTCTGGCGGCTGCAACCGCTGATCTACGTCCACGCGGCGTCGGTGGCGGTGTTCGCGATCGCCCTCGTCTTCGTGCTCGGCTACCTCGCGTCCGGCCGCGCCCGCTGGCCGCGCCTCTTCGGGCTCGGCGTTGCGGTCTTCGCCGTGCTGCTCGTCCAGATGGGCCTGGGCGAGCTCCAGTATCGGACGCACCTGCCGTGGGAGCTCGTGCTGGTGCACGTCGGGCTGGCGGCGGCAGTCTGGGCGCTGCTCGTCGGGTTCGTGACGGTTCTGTGGCGCCCGCCGACCGCCTTCGCGCCAGACCGCGCGTAGACTGAGCCGGTGGCCGAGGAGCTTCGTATCGAGCAGCGGCCGGAGCTCACACGGCCGGTGCTCGTCGCCGCGTTCCGCGGTTGGAACGACGGCGCGCAGGCCGCCACGCTCGCTGCGGGCTACCTGGCCAAGACCTGGGCCGCGGAGCGCTTCGCCGACGTCGACCCGGAAGACTTCTTCGACTTCCAGGCGACGCGCCCGCACGTCTCGCTCGAGGAAGGCCTGACCCGTCGGATCGACTGGCCGGAGACGGCCTTCTACCACGCGCGCCCCGACGGCCTCGACCGCGACGTCGTGCTCCTGCTCGGCATCGAGCCCAACCTCCGCTGGCGCGCCTTCAGCGACCTCGTCGTCGGCCTCGCGAACGATCTCGGCGTCGAGCTGATGATCACGCTCGGCGCGCTGCTCGCGGACGTCCCGCACACGCGGCCGGCTCCGGTGACGGGCAGCGCGACCGACGAGGAGCTCGTCGAGCGGCTCGGGCTGTCAGCCTCCCGCTACGAGGGGCCGACGGGGATCGTCGGCGTCCTCCACGACGTGTGCCGCCAGCGCGGGATCGCCTCGGCCAGCCTGTGGGCGGCGGTGCCGCACTACGTCTCGCTGACGCCCAGCCCGCGCGGGGCGCTCGCGCTGTGCGAGCGGTTGGGCGCCCTGATCGGCGCACCCGTCGAGGCGGAGGAGCTCGAAGAGGCCGCCCGCTCATACGAGGAGCAGGTCAGCGAGGCCGTCGCGTCCGACGAGGAGACGGCCGCGTACGTCGACGAGCTCGAGCGCCGCGCCGACCAGCTCGAGGAGGCGACGGAGCTGCCGTCGGGCGATGCGCTCGCAGCCGAGCTGACGCGGTTCCTCCGCGAGCGCGAGCAGAACGGCGGCGGCGACGACGCCGCCCGCGAGCAGTGACCGACGAGCGCTAGCCCTCCGGCATCGGCGCCGACGGGTCGGTCTGCCAGAGCCCGAACTCGTTCCCGTGCGGGTCCGTGCAGGTCGCGAACCAGCCCATCTGCGGGACCGGCATCGCGCCGTCGGCCTCTCCGCCCAGCTCCTTCACGCGGGCGATGCCGGCGTTGATGTCGTCGACGTCGAAGTAGGGACGCGTCCCGGTCTTCCCCTCGGCGCCCATGATCGCCGCACCCTGCTGTTCGCCCAACCGCGTCATGTGGTACTCGGACGGCCCGGGGTAGGTCTCGAACTCCCACCCGAAGAGCGAGCCCCAGAACTCGCGGGCCTGTCCTGTGTCGTCTGCGGGGATCTCGAGGTGCACGATCTGTCCGGCCATTCGTCCTCCCTCTGTCAGGTGTCGACGTTCGTTCTACCCGAAGGTGAAGGCGTACGCCGAGATCCCGGGCGTGAAGCGCAGCTCGAGCGCGCCCTCGCTCAGCGACGGGTAGCGCAGCAGCGTGTAGAGGCGGCTCAGCCCGGCGACGCGGATCGTCTTCACCGGCCGGCCGCCGACGATCACCTTCAGCCGGCCGTGCCCGCCGAGCACCAGGTAGACGTTCTGCGCGAGGAAGTGGAGCCGCAGCCTCGCGCCGGGGCCGGCCACGATCCGCTGCCTGCCGACGTTCCAGTTGCCGGCGTACGCGAGGTCGTTGAGCGGGATCTCGCGCGGGAACCCGTAGCGCACCACGTGGTCGGGCGTGATCGGCGAGCCGACGTAGCGCTCGAGCCGCTCCCAGCCCAGGTACGACTCCGGCGTCGTCAGGTGCTGCGGCGTGCGGTCTTTGACCATCGCGAGCTGCGCGGTGCCGGATTCCCCGAGCAGCGTCCGGATCGAGTGCTCGGTCTCGTCGTACTGGCCCTCGCCCTTCTTGACCTCGCGGACGCGGCCGCGCCGGTCGATCAGGTACTCCGCAGGCCAGGCGTCGTTCTGGTACGCGTTCCACGTGTCGTAGGCGTTGTCGATCGCGACCGGGTAGCGGACGCCGAGCTTCCTCGACGCTTCGCGCACGTTCGAGGCCACGTGCTCGAAGGCGAACTCCGGCGTGTGCACGCCGACGATCACGAGGCCCGCCTTCCGGTACCTCGCGTCCCAGGCCTCGAGGTGCGGGAGCGTGCGCAGGCAGTTGATACACGAGTACGTCCAGAAGTCGACGAGCACGACCTTGCCGCGCAGCTGCGTGATCGTGAGCGGGCGCGAGTGCAGCCACTCGGAGATCCCCGTGAACGGCGGCGCCGGCCCGTAGTCGGGAAGCGACCCTCCGCTGGTCGCCCGGAAGCGAGAGGCGCCGCGGCTCTGCAGCTTCGAGAGCTCGTCGTGCGCGGCTGAGCTCCGCTCGGCCCCCTGGAGCGCGTGGGTGTAGTCGGGGAACCAGGTCTGCAGCTTGCGGTCGGCGTCGAGCGCGATCGCGAGCGCGCCCAGGGCCATGACCACGCCGAGCGCGGTCCGGAGCGCCTGCGCGTTGGCGCGGAGCCGGCGGGTGGCGCGCTGGCCCAGCGTGGCGACGGCCAGCATCGGGAGCGCGGCGCCGAGCGCGTAGGCGATCGTGACGGCGACCGTCTTCGGGCCGAGCTCCAGGCGTGCGGCGTTCGCCGAGATCGCGCCGATCACCGGCCCGCCGCAGGGCACGAAGACGAGGCCGAGGCTCGCGCCGAGCAGGAACCCGCCGCCGAGGTCGCTCTCCGGGCCGCGGCGGCTCAGCGCCGCGAACGGGCGCTCCACGAGCACCCCGACACGCGGGAAGACCAGCGTCGCCGCCACGAGCAGGAGCAGGGCGATCGAGAGGTTGCGCAGGAAGTCCTGCGGCAGGTGCAGCTGCTCGAGCAGCCAGGTCGCGACAAGCGTGAAGGTCGCGAAGCTCGCGACGAGGCCGGCGATGATCGCGTACGGCCGCCGCCGCCCGCCGGTGCCTCCGCCGGCGAAGAGGATCGGCAGCACGGGAAAGACGCACGGCGAGACCGCGGTGACGATCCCGGCGCCGAAGGCGATCGGCAGGAGCAGGAGAAAACGCGCGTCCATGCGCTAGGGGTTCAGTCTGGCGAGGGCGTGAGGCGTTACGCCTCGGCGGCCGGAGCGGATTCCTGCTCCTGGCCCGCCGCGGGCGCCGCGCCGTTCTGCTGCTGCTGCTGCGCCCCCTTCTGCTGCTGACCCTGCGCCTGGCCCTTCTTCTTGCGCTTGCGCCGCCGCCGGCGCGAGCGGCCGCCGCCGGTCTTGGGCGCGGGCAGGTTGTCGGCGAGGGCGTTCGCGACCTCCTGGATCGTGCCCAGGCGCTCGCGCGCGGCGTCGATCAGCTGGTTGGCGCGTGGCGTGTACCCCTCGGCCGAGGCGAGCAGCGCCGCGCCAACCTCGCGCGACTGGTCGAGCGCGGCGTTCACGAGCTTGGCCGCGTTCTCCTCGTGGCGATGGCCGCGCGAGTTGGCGAGCGCACCGAGGAGCCGCTTCGCCTCCGGGAACTCGGCGCTGGCCCGCCGGTCCTGCACCTTGCGCGTGGAGCGCGCGAGCCGCCATGTCCAGCGCGCGAGGATCTGCTCGGGCGCGTCGGCCTTGCCGTCGCCCAGAGCCCGCAGCAGCGTTCGCACGCCGTGGACGCGGTCCTTCTCCCACGTCGGCGCCTGCGTCACGAGCGTGACCAGGTCGTCGAAGCTGGCGCGGTCGACCGTCATGGAGACGCGGTCGGCCAGCGCGGTCAGGCGCAGGCGGCGGTTCGGGTTCTCGGCCGCACACGCGGTGAGGAACTGCTCGAGGGCGCCGCGGCTCGCCTTGCCCTCGGTGAACTTCTTCACGAACTCGACGCGCTCGTCGAAGCGGACGGCGCGGCCGGCGATCGTGGCCCAGTAGAGCTGCTCGTCGTCGTCGAGGAAGCGCGGGTCGACGCGCTGCCACTCGCGGTCGATGACGGCGAGCCGGCGCTTCACGTCCGGCGTGACCGGCACGAGCCACGGCGCCGGCGACAGCTTCCGCCTCGCGCGCCGCTGCACGCGCCGCCGCGGCGCGGGCGTCACGCGGGCGCCCTCGCGGTAGAAGTCGGCGTCGAGCAGGCTGTGCAGCGAGATGACGCGCTCGTTGTGCGTCGCGCCCTTCGGGACGAAGTCGACCACGACCCCGGCCTCCTTGCGCGGGTGCATGCGCATGATCCGCCCGATGCGCTGCTGGTAGACGCGCCGCGAGGCCGTCGGCGCGAGGTGCATGACGACCGTCGCGCGCGGGGAGTTCCAGCCTTCCGCGAGCAGCATCGCGTTGATCAGGATGTTGATCTCGCCCCGCTCGTACGCCGCGAGCGTCTCCGCCAGCTGCAGCGGCGGGGTGCGCCCGCTGACGGCCTCCGCCTTCAGCCCCGCGGCGCGGAACTCCTTGGCGAGGTTGTACGCGTGCTCGACGCCGGCCGCGTAGACGATCCCCGGCGTGTTCTCGAAACGGTCGCGGTAGAGGCTCGCCGCCGCCTGGTTCAGCGCCTGGTGGTCGAGGACGGCCGCGAGGGCGCGTTCCTCGAAGTCGCCGCCGACGATCGGCACCGACGAGATCGCGGCCGCCGGCGGGACCCGCAGGCAGCGCAACGGCGCGATCAGGCCGCGCCGGGCCGCGTCGCCGAGGGGCAGCTCGTCGATCGAGGCCGGGAAGACGTCGGAGACCTGCTTGGCGATCAGCTGCTCGGTCGCCGTCATCCCGATGTAGATCGGCTCGGAGAAGCTGCGGATGGCGAGGCTCGTCTTCTCGCCGAGGGCGGTGTGCGCCTCGTCGGCGATCACGAGGTGGTACGCACGCGGGTCGAGGTCCTGCCAGTGGCGTGCGAACCACGCGTAGGTCTGCACCGTCACCGGCGCCCGCTCTTTCGCGGTCGCGCCCTTGAGGATCGCGTCCTCGAAGCGGTCGCCGTAGCCCTCCGCCTGCAGCTCGCGGTGGAACTGCGAGACGAGCAGCCGGCGGTGGGTGAGGATCAGGACGCCGAGGGTGCGCGCCGCCTCGACGAAGCCCGCGGCCGCGATCGTCTTGCCGGAGGCGGTCGGGTGGCGGAAGCGGTAGCGGCGGTTCGCGCCGGGGTCGGAGCCCGTGTGCTCCTCGGGGAGCGTGAGCTCGTCGACGGGAGCCTCGAGATGGACGCCGAGATCCTCCTCGTCCTCCTCGGGCTCGTCGGCCTGGTCGCCGTTGGCGCCGTTGCCGTTCGTCTCCTGCTCGGCCTGGGCCGCCGCGATCAGCTCGGTGAGCATCCCCGCCAGCGCGTCGACCTGGTGGCGGCGCAGCTCGGTGCCCGACGCGAGGCGCGGCCGCTCCTGCGACAGCACGCGCTCGAGGCCCAGCATCAGCGAGTAGCGGATCCTCCACTCGTAGGAGGGCTCGGTCGCCCCGGCCTCGATCTCGGCGAGCGCGTCGTCGAGGGCCCGGCGCCGAGCCGTTCCCGGCGCAAGCGAGACCGCCGGATCCTCATCCGGGTGGAGGAAGGGCTCTCCGGCCCATGCTTCGGCCTGAAGGGCGGAGGCGGCTAGGCCATCCGGAGCCTCCGGAGCCAGCGTCCGTTGCTCGGTCGTTTCCTGCATGTCTGCAGCACGTCTCCGTGCCGCGAATCTCAGTAAGAGAGCGCGCTCGCTCGGAAAGCCTCCGCGAGCGTTGCTGCCGAAGTATAGCCGAGCCGGCGCCGGTCGGACTAGCCGCCGAGGCCGCCGAAGACCGCGAACGGGTTCCTCGGGGCGACCTCCCAGACGACCTCTCCGCCCGGCTGGGCGTCGCCGTGGACGCGCGCGGCGAGCGACCGTGCGTCCTCCTCGGACGCGGTGCCGACGATCAGGTAGCGCCAGCGCCGCACGACGTCGTAGCCCTCGCCCTCGAGCTCGTCGGCGAGCCGGTCGGCCTCGTCGTGGCCCTGGAGCTCGACGCGCACCTCCCACGGGGCGAAGCCGCGCTCGGCGGTGTCCTCCTCCCACGTCTCGTCCGGAGCCTCGCCCGACCAGCGCTCCTCCTCGGGCAGCCAGTGCTCGCTGACGACCTCGCCCGCGATCCCCTCGTCCGCGAGCTCGGCCTCGACGATCTTCCGCGCCGGGTCCACCTGGGCGGCGGAGTCGAGGTAGACGAAGACGGTGTCCTCGTCGTTCGAGACGGCCAGCCGGTGGCCCTCGAGCTCTCGCGCGAGCCGCTTCGCCTCGTCCGAGCCGAGGTCGAAGCCCAGGTGCCCGAGCAGCGTGTCGGCGTGGGCGGCCTCGCCCAGCTCGATCCGGATTCGCCAGTCGTCGGTCATCGTGTCGGTGCCCCCGCGCCGATCTCGGCGAGCGGGTGCCCGAACATCCTCTCCGAAATGCCGGCCCCGTCGAGGTGCCTGGTGATCCCGCCGAGCCAGAACGGCCACCCGGCACCGAGCAGCAGTGCGGTGTCGACGTCCTTCGCCTCGGCGACGACCCCCTCCTCGAGCAGGTGCCGGATCTCGTCGGCCAGCGCCTCCAGCGCGCCCTCGAGGATCTCGTCCTGGGTGCGCGGCTCGTGTGCGACGAGCGCGACGGCGTCGTTGCCCTCGGCGTAGTTCGCGAGCGTCCGCGAGAGCGGGAAGCGGTCGGGGTAGGCCCCGTGCAGCGTCTCGAGCACGTGGTTGGCGACGCGCGGGCCGACCATCTGCAGGAGCACCGACGGCGCCATCGGCAGGCCGAGGCGGAGGATCGCGTCGTCAGCCTCGTCGGGGTCGGTGCCGTGCTCGATCGCGTCGAGGACGACGAGCATCAGCCGCGTCAGGACGCGGTTGACGACGAACGCGGGCGCGTCGGCGACGAGCACCGGCCGCTTGCGCAGGCCTTCGGCGAACGCCCAGGCCGTGGCGAGCGTCTCGTCGTCGGTGTCGAGCGTCTGCACGAGCTCCACGAGCGGCAGGACCGCGACCGGGTTGAAGAAGTGGATGCCGACGTCGGCGCCCATCTCGGCGACGGAGAGGCTGGAGGTGTTCGTCGCGAGGACGCACTCCGGCTTCGTGTGCTCCCGCAGCTCCGCGAACACCTGCTGCTTGACCGCGAGCTCCTCGAACACCGCTTCCAGGACGAGGTCGCAGTCGGCGAAGCCGTCGTAGCCCGTCGAGGTGGAGACGAGGGAGGAGAGGAAGCGCGCCTTGCCCTCGTCGTAGCGGCCCTTGGCGACCTGCTCGGCCAGCGCCTCGTCGATCGTCTCGCGGGCCGACGCGAGCGCGTCCTCGCTGACGTCCCGGATCGCGACCGGGAGCTCGAGCCGGCGCAGGAAGAGCGCCGCCAGCTGGGCGGCCATCAGCCCGGCGCCGACCAGGCCCACCTTGCGGATCGGCCTGGGCTCCGCGGCCGGCTTTCCCGGAGGGCGTCTCGCGCGGCGGTCGACCAGGTCGAAGGCGTAGAGCGAGGCCTGCGCCTGCGGGCCGGGCAGGAGCTCGCCGACCGCTTCCTCCTCGGCCGCGTAGCCGTCTTCGAGCGACCAGCCCGAGAGCGCGCCCTCGATCAGGTCGAGCGCCCGGTACGGCGCCGGCGCGGCTCCGTGCACCTGGCCGTCGAGCCGGGCGCGCGCCTTGCGTATGACCTCGTTCACGTCCTCGTCACCCTGGCCCTCACCGTTGGGGACGAAGTCGAGCGCGAAGGCGATCGACTCGTCCACGAACTCCACCGGCTCGAGCAGGCGGTCGGCGAAGCCGAGCTCGAACGCCTGCGGCCCGGTCAGCATCCGGTTCTGCCGCATGGGGTTCGCCACGACGAACGTGACCGCGGTCTCGGCCCCGACCAGGCGTGGCACGAGCTGTGTGCCGCCCCAGGCCGGGATGATCCCGAGGAAGCACTCCGGGCACGCGAAGTGGCGCACCGCGGTCGAGATCGTGCGCGCGTCGCAGTGGAGCGCGATCTCCACGCCGCCGCCGAGGCAGGCGCCGTTGATCGCGGCGACCGTGGGGAAGGGCAGCGCGCGGATCCGTCCGAAGAGCTCGTGTCCCGCGTGGCTCCCTGCGACCGCGAGCTCGCGCGTCGCGTTCGGGAACTCGGTGATGTCGGCGCCGGCGGCGAACACGAACGGCTTTCCGGTCAGCACGAGCGCCGTCCAGTCGCCCTCCTCGAGCTCGGGAAGCAGCCGCTCCAGCGACTCCAGCGCGTCGCGGCCGAAGAAGGTCGGCTTCGTGTAGTCCTCGCCGTTGTCGATCGTGACGAGCGCGACGCGCGCGCCGTCGCGCTCGACCGCGGTGAGCTTGAAGTCAGTGTGCGGCAGCGACGTTCTCCCAGATCAGCGCAGCGCCCATGCCCATCCCGACGCAGAGCGCGGCGAGGCCGTAGCGGACATCCGGCCGCTCGCGGAAGCCGTACGCGAGCTGCGCGAGCAGCCGAACCCCGGTCGCGGCGAGCGGATGTCCGCAGGCGATCGCACCGCCATACGGGTTCAGGCGTTCGTCTTCGGGATCGATGCCCAGCCCGTCGCACCAGCTCAGCACCTGGACGGCGAAAGGCTCGTTCAACTCGAACAGGCCGACGTCGTCGAGGGACAGTCCCGCCCGCTCGAGCGCCTTCCGCGTGGCCGGGACCGGGCCGAGGCCCATCAGCTCGGGCTCGACGCCGGCGAAGGCGTACGAGACGAGGCGCATCCGCGGCTCCAGCGAGTGCTCGGCGGCGGCCGGCTCCGAGCAGAGCAGGCAGACCGTGGCGCCGTCCGTGAGGCCCGCCGAGTTCCCGGCCGTCACGCGGCCTCCGGCGCGGAACGGCGTCGGCAGCGTCGCGAGCGCCTCCATGCTCGTGCCGGGGCGGAGGAACTCGTCGCGCTCGGCAGTCCGCCAGCCGTCGTCGGTGAAGACCGCCATCGGCACGACCGTCTCGCGCATGACGCCGTTCTCCCACGCCGCCGCGGCACGCTGCTGAGACCGCACGGCGTAGGCATCCGACGCCTCCTTCGTCAGCTGCGGGAAGCGGTCGTGGAGGTTCTCTGCCGTCGCCCCCATCGTCACCGCGGAGGTGTCGACGAGCCGTTCCGCGACGAACCGCGGGTTGAAGTCGACGTCGTCGCCCATCGGGTGATGGCCCATGTGCTCGATCCCGCCCGCGAGCACGAGGTCGGCGGCGCCCATTGCGATCTCGCCGGCGCCGGCCGTGACGGCGGTGAGGGCGCCGGCGCACATGCGGTCGACCGCGAAGCCCGGCACCGACTGCGGCAGCCCGGCCAGCAAGGCCACGTCGCGTCCGAGCGTGAGCCCCTGGTCGCCGACCTGCGCGGTCGCCGCCATGACCACGTCGTCGATCCGCTCGGGAGGCAGCGTCGGGTTCCGCCGGAGCAGCTCGCGTACCACCTTCACGCCCATGTCGTCGGCGCGCGTGCCCCAGAAGACGCCCTTCGGGCCGGCCCGCCCGAACGCCGTGCGGACGCCGTCGACGTAGAAGACCTCGCGCAACTCCCGCACGGCGAAGACCCTAGTCAATCGTCACACTCTCGCCACACTCGCGCGGCAGTCGCGTGCGCCGTTGCCCGATACGATCGTCGCGGGGAGGAGGTTAGGTGTGCCTGAAGCAGGGGGCCCGAGCGAGCAGGCGGAGGACTGGGCGGCGCACCTCGAGCGGGAGGAGGCCCGCTACCGCGACGGTGAGGCGCGCCTGCCCGACGCGCAGGACCGCGACGCACGGCAGCGGCAGCTCACGCGGCTCGGGAACGCCGCGTCCGGGGCCGGGCTCGCGCTCCTGATGGTCGGGCGCCGCGACGATGCCGCGGCCTGGCTCCACCGCGCTGCCGAGCGGTACCGCGAGAGCTTTTCCGACGCGCCGCCCGACAGCTGGGGCCGGCCGATCGCCGCGGTCAAGGCGCTCGTCCTGGCCGGCGACGGCGCAGAGGCGGAGGACGCAGCGCGCTGGGCGCTCGAGACGGGCGCCGCCGGCGCCGAGAGCCCGATCGGCCGGTACGCGGCCGCACTGGCGCTCCTCGTGCTGGGCGAAGACGAGCAGGCGCGGGCCCACGCCGACGCGATCCGCACCCGGGACGACTTTCCACGCGACGTGGGAGACGCGCTCGCGTACCTCGCGGCGCAGGACGTCCTCGGCTACGCGGAGGCGGTCGAGGCCGTGCTCGCGTCGTTCGCGGCTCGCGACGAGTACCTCGAGGACCTGCCGGTCGCGGACACGGTGCTCGTGCTGCAGGCGCTCGCGCGAGGGCGCGGCATGGCGGTCGAGCTCAGCTCGCCGCTGCTGCCCTAGGCGTCGAGATCGACCGTCGTCGGCGGATGCAGCACGGTCGTGATCACGATCGGCGCGAGCGACGGGTCCTCCGCCTCCCGCGCGTGCTCGACCAGCTCCTGGATCAGCTCGACCGCCTGCTCAGGGGTGATCCGCGCGCTGACCTGCGCAGCGCGGAACGACCCGCTGGCGCCGTGCTCCGCCCAGCCGCGCTGCACCTCGTCGAGCATCGCGGCGCGGAGGTCGCTCGTCGCATCGGACTTCAGCAGCGCGGGAGCGACACGCACCGTGCGCGCGACCGCCCTGTAGGGCTTCTCGCGGCCCTGGCCGCCCTCGGCCAGCTCGATCAGCCCGGCGCGTAGCAGCATCCGCACGTGGAAGTGCAGGTGGCCGGGGTCGACGCCGAGCCGGTTGGCGAGCTCGCGATTGGTCAGGCTCTCACCTTCGCCTGCGCCGAGCGTCTCGAGGACGCGCAGTCGCAAGGGGTGGCCGAGCGCCTTGAGCTGTTCCGGCTTTTCAAGTGTCAGGACGTCCAAAATGGGCTTGGGCTGGGTGGCGGCCATGGCGGGGGTATAACACCGCTCCCCGCGCAGTGTCTAGCCGGACAATTGCCCAGCGGCAGCGGGATCTGCGACCACGAGCGTGCGACCGGCGGCCGAGCGGATGAGGCTCGCGGGCGCCGACGGGTCGGGCGGACGGCCGAATGCGCGCTCGACCGCGTCGGCCTTCTCCTCGCCGATCACGACGAAGACGATCGCCGGCGCCGAGCACAGGAACGGCACCGTCAGCGTCACGCGGTCGACGAGCGGCTCGAGCTTCGCCTCCGCCGGAATCGCCCGCCGCTCGCGCTCGGCGAGGGTCGGCTGGTCGGGGAAGAGCGAGGCCGCATGGCCGTCCGGCCCCATCCCGAGGAGCACGAGGTCGAGCGAGACGCGGCGCAGGAGCTCGTCGTACTCTCGCGACGCCTCCTCGGCGCCGAGCTCGCCGCGGATCCGCTGCACCTCCCGCGGCATCGCCTCGAGCCGGTCGAGCAGCGTCGTGCGGGCGAGACGGAAGTTCGAGCGGTCGTCGTCGGGCGGCACGCAGCGCTCGTCGCCCCACCACACCGAGGCCGGGCTCCAGTCCGGCTCGCGCTCGGCCGCCAGCTCGTAGGCGCGGCCCGGCGAGCGCCCGCCCGTCAGCGCGATCGCGTGCCCCGCCCGCGCCGCGGCGACCAGCTCGTCCGCGACCACCGAGGCCACGCCTTCGGGGTCGTCGCAGACCGTCAGCTCGACGCCGTGGAGGGTCATTCCTCCCCGGCAGCCAGCTCGCGCGACCGTTCCATCGCGGCCTGGATCGCGTTCAGGAACGCGGCGCGGACGCCTGCGCGCTCCAGCTCGCGGATCGCGCGGATCGTCGTTCCGCCGGGCGAGGTCACCTGCTCGCGCAGCTCGACCGGGTGGATCCCCTCGTCCCGGAGCAGCCTGGCCGTGCCGAGCATCGTCTGGACGACGAGCTGCGTCGTGACCTCGCGCGAGAGCCCGAGCAGGATTCCGGCCTCGATCATCGCCTCCGCGAGCAGCGCGAAGTACGCGGGGCCCGAGCCGGAGACCGCCGTGACCGCGTCCATGTAGCGCTCCGGTACCTCGACGACCGCGCCGAGGTGGCTCAGCGCCTCCTCGGCCAGCCGCAGGTGCTCCTCGCCGGCGTGCGCACCGGCGCAGATCCCCGCGATGCCCTCGTGGACGGTCGCGGGCCGGTTCGGCATCGCCCGCACGACCGGCACGCCCTCGGCCACCTGCCGCTCGATCGCCGCCGTCGGGATCGCCGCGGCGACGGAGAGCACCGTCTGCTCGGGGCTGAGGACGCCGCCGATCTCGCCGAGCAGCCCGTCGAAGTCCTGCGGCTTGACCGCGATCACCACCAGGCTCGCGCCCGCCACCGCCTCGGCGTTCGAGAGCGTCGCGCGGACGCCGTGGCGCTCCTCGAGCTCGCGCGCGCGTTCCTGCTCGCGCACCGTGACCACCACCTCGCCCGGCTCGCGCCAGCCGCCGTCCAGCAGCCCCTGCAGGAGCGACTCGCCGATCGTCCCGGTACCGAGGATCGCGACGCGACGCGCGTCCATGGCGGTTGAGTCTAGGCGGCGCGCGTCTTGGGCAACGGCACGAGGCCCTGGGCGTACGCCTGCAGCAGGTAGACGCTCGCGAGCCCATTCCACTCACCGTACGGCGCGAGCAGCTCGACCGTCTCCCACCCCTCGACCCAGCGGCCGCGCAGCGCGGAGAGCAGCTTGATCAGCCCGAGGTCTGCCACGAGCCCGCGGTCGTAGCGGCCGAGCCCTTCGAGGAAGACGACGCCGACCGACCAGGGGCCGAGCCCACGCTCCCGCAGCAGGCGCTCCGCGGGCGCGTCGCCCGACACGGCGCGGAGCCGCTCGAGCTCCAGCGAACGGCAGATCCGCACGAGCGCTGCGCCGCGGCGCGTGCCCAGGCCGAGCCGCCGCAGCTCCGCGGGGGCCAGCCGGCCGAGGGTCGCGCAGTCGGGCGGCGCGTGCAGCCGGGTCCCGGCGAGCGGCGGCATCAGCGCCCGGATCACCCGGCGCTCGATCTGGCGCGCGTGCCGCGCCTGGATCAGCTGACCGCACACCGCGCGGAGCAGCGACTGTGCGACCGTCGAGGTTCGCAGCGGCCGCAGCCCGCGCAGGCGACGCGTGGCCTCGCCGATGAGCGGGTCGCGGGCGAACCGGCGCAGGAACTCCCGATGGTCGTGGTCGAGCGCGAGCACGAACCGCAGCTCGTCGATCCCCGCGTCGTGCGGCGCGCGGAGCTGGACGACGCCGTCGGCCTGCTGCCACGCCCGGCCGGCGCCGCCGCTCGCCAGGGCCGCGACGAGCACGCCGTCGACGTTGGTGCGGGTCGCGTCGCTCCCGGCGCGGAGGGTGTCGCGGAGTGAGTACGGGCCGCGCGGCCGGACCGCGGCCGCGATCACCAGGCGCCGCGGGAGTCGGCGCCGACCGGCTCGGCGGCGAGGTCTGCGGCCTTCTCGAGCACCTCGAGCGCCTCGTTCTCGCGGCCTGCGCGGCGGAGGAACTTCCCCCAGGCCCGGTAAGCCTCGACGTAGTCGCGCCGGTGGCTCTGCTCCGCGAGCAGCCCCGTCGCCCGGCGGAACGCGTCGTCGGCGGCGTCCGCGTCCCCGGCGAGCGCG
Organism: Gaiellaceae bacterium; assembly: GCA_035702555.1. Lineage (GTDB taxonomy): Bacteria > Actinomycetota > Thermoleophilia > Gaiellales > Gaiellaceae > AC-32. Next base: position 28,519 of record DASSQK010000017.1, read on the forward strand.
AGCCCCTCCGCGAGCGCCCAGATCGCGTTGCCCTGCTCGCGCGGGTGGTCGTCGCCGACCGCGTTCAGCGCAGCGCCGGCACGGCGGACGGCTTCCTCGCCGTCGCCGAGCGCGACCGCGCGCCTGGCCTGGTCGGTGTAGAGGCTTGCGACGTCGACCGCTTCGGCGCTCGTTCCGAACAGCCGCTCCGCCAGGTCGAAGTGCCGCCCGGCCGCGTCGGCCCGGCCGTGGGTCATCTGGATGTCGCCGCAGAGGAGGTGGGCCCGCGCGAGGTCGAGCGTGTCGTCGGTGGCCGCGAGCAAGGCGATCGCCCGCCGCGCGTAGTCGAGCGCGGCCGCCGGCCGTCCCTGCGCGTCATGGTGCCGCGCGAGCGAGCGGTACAGCCGGACGCGCGCGTACGCATCCGTCAGCTCGTCGGCGGCGTCGAGCGCCGCGTCGAGGACGGATTGCGCCCGCTCCAGGTCGTTGAGCTCGGCGAGTACGTGGCCGAGGTGGCTCGTGAGGCGAACCCGGGCCGCGAGGTCCTCGGGCGCCTCGGCGACCTCCTCGAGGCAGCGCTCGTAGAGCTCGACCGCCTGCTCCGGCCGGCCGGTCGCCGCGTAGGCGCGACCGAGCGCGGCGAAGACGTCGGGGCGGGCGGCGGCCGAGACCGGTGTCGACTCCAGGCCCGCCTCGAGCCGCTCGATCGCCTCGGTGTCCCTGCCCGCCGCCGCCGCGGCCAGCCCGAGCGCGAGGTGTGCGCGCGACGATGCGACGGTGTCGCCCGCTGCGGCCGCGTCGTCGCGGAGCCGCTCGAGGGCACCCTCGGCCTGCGCCGGGTCACCGCCGAGCCGCAGCTCCAGCTCCGCATCGGCGATCCGGAGCTCGCGCTCGTCCACGTCGCGCATCTCGGAGCCAGTCTCGAGGTAGTCCGCGGAGACGCCGAGCTTGCGGCCGAGCATGCGCAGCGCCTTCACCGACGGGCGGCGCGCGCCGGCCTCGATGCGCGAGATGTACGCGTACGAGACGCCCGGGCTTGCGAGCTCGCGCTGAGACAGCCCACGTTCGTGCCGCAGGCGCCGCAGACGCTGGCCGATGGACTCGGCCAGTTCCTCGGGGGGAGGAACCACCGAGTTCATCTTGACCACGCCCCGGGACACCGTCAATTTCGAGCCGTCAGTCGCTATCGTCGCGGGGGTGAGCATCGATTCGCGCGTCGATATCGGGCACGTGCACCTGAAGGTCTCGGACATCGACGCCGCGCTCGCCTTCTACCGCGACGTCCTCGGCTTCGACGTGATGCAGCGCATGGGCGACCAGGCAGCGTTCATCTCGGCCGGCGGCTACCACCACCATCTCGGGCTGAACACGTGGGAGTCGCGAGGCGGCTCGGCGCCCCCACCCGGGACGACCGGGCTCTACCACGTCGCCATCCGCTACCCGGACCGGGCGCAGCTCGGCGACGCGCTGCGGCGGCTCGTGGAGGCGCGCTGGCCGATCGACGGCGCGACCGACCACGGCGTCTCCGAGGCGATCTACCTGCGCGACCCCGACGGCAACGGGATCGAGCTCTACCGCGACCGGCCCCAGGAGGAGTGGCCGCGAGCCGGGGACGGGAAGAGCGTGGCGATGGTCAACGCGCCCCTCGATCTCGAGGCGCTGCTCGCCGAGGCTCCGGCTCCCTGATGGCGAAGGGCTACGCGGAGGGACCCGCGGCCGAGGAGGCCGAGCGCCGGCGCGAGGAGCTCGAGCGGGGGCCGCAGGAGCACGGATCCGAGCCCCGGCCTGCCGTCTACGGCTCGACCGAGCAGGAGCCCGAGCGGCACTTCCTCGGCTGGCGCGACGACGTCGACCCGGACGAGCTCTTCGACGCGGGCGAGGCCTGGGGCCTGACCGTCGTGCGCGTCAGCGCACCCTGACCGGAGAGGACGCGGCCGGAGCCGCGGGACCTCCCGATCGGCCCGCGCGACGGTGCTATACCTAGCGGGGGATGGCAAAGCCCGTCGAGCAGCTCGAGCAGGTGACGATCCGTTTCGCCGGCGACTCGGGCGACGGGATGCAGCTCGCCGGCGGCCGCTTTACCAGCGAGACCGCGCTGATCGGGAACGACCTCTCGACGCTCCCGGACTTTCCCGCCGAGATCCGCGCTCCCGCGGGCTCGCTGCCGGGCGTCTCCGGCTTCCAGCTCCACTTCGCCGACCACGACATCCTCACGCCCGGCGACGCGCCCGACGTGCTGGTCGCGATGAACCCGGCGGCGCTGAAGACGAACCTGCGCGACCTGCCCAAGGGCGGGACGCTGATCGTCAACCGCGACGCGTTCACGGAGCGGAACCTCGAGAAGGCCGGCTACGGCGCCAGCCCGCTCGGCGACGGCTCGCTCGACGAGTACCACGTGCACGAGGTCCCGCTCACGTCGCTGACGCTCGAGGCGCTGAAGGAGGTCGACGTCAGCAAGCGCGA
>DASSQK010000018.1:0-9466 GCA_035702555.1 Gaiellaceae bacterium
CTCCGCAACGAGACCGACGACTTCGCCGCGAGCGTCGAGCGCGACCTCGACCAGCTGCCGACGATCGAGGACTACGACCGCCGGAACTAGCTAGCGGACGCGGAAGGTCGCGCTGAAGCGCCGTGTGTTCGGCAGCAGCGCGCCCGCGTTCTCGGTGTTCTTCGTCTCCTGCACGTCCGCCGCGGTGAAGACGAGCCGGTGCCGTCCTGCGCCGAGCGCGCCCAGGCCGACCTCGGCCCGGCCGCCCGCGGGGAAGTAGAGGAGCCGGCGAACGCGTCCGTCGACGGTCGCGAGCAGCGACTTGGAGTCGACGCCCGAGCCGCGGTCCGTCACGCGCACCACGAGCCTCCCGCCGCGGCGGGCCGTACGTGTGAGCAGCTGCACCCGGGGCGGCGTCACGTCGTCGACCCAGAAGCGGAAGCGGAACGCGCCGGCGAGCCGCCGGCTGCGCGTGTCGAAGACGAGGTCGTAGGTGCCGGGCGCCGGCCGCAGGACGCCGACCGCGGGCTCGGGCTCGAAGAACCCGGGTTGGTACGGGCTCAACCGGATCGGCAGGGCCGTGTAGCCGGCGAGCCGGTCCTCGCTCCCGGCCGTGACCAGGCGCGGGGAGACACGGACTCCCGGCGCCTGCGAGACGACGACGGCGCCCGCGTTGGCGACGCGCCCGCGGATCCGGAAGCGGAAGACCTGCTCGGGGCCGGGCAGGCGCGCCGCCACGCCGAGCGGCCCGGGCGCGTCGGGGTAGCGGTACGAGGAGACACGTGCGGGGCGGCCGCGCGTGTCGCCGCGGTAGACCCCCGGGCGGCGGAGGACGGCGTGCCGTTCCGAGGCGAGGCCCGTGGACGCGACCCGCAGCCAGTACGGGAAGCGTCGCGTCTCCGTCCCGCGCGTGAGGACCACGAAGCCGCTCGCCTCCTGCGCGGCGGCGCTGCGCGAGACGGCCGCGGACAGAGGCAGCACGCCCGGCACCGCGACCGAGGCCGGGGCGCGCAGCGTGACGCCGCGCGCGCGGACGAGCCGGCGGATCGAGACCTTCCACGCGCCGGCGCCTCCGCCTGCGTCCGTGAGCGCGAGCCTGCGGGCGAGGCTGTGGCCCCGCTTTAGCAGCCCGAACGACAGGCTCGTCGGGCGGCCGAAGAGGAGCGGCTGGTCGGCGCGGGGGAGCCAGACCATCCCGCCGCCCTCGCGGGTCGGCGGCACCTCCTTCCGCTTCGGCGACGACACCGGGTTCCCCGTCGACACGAGCGCCGACCGGACCTGCTCGGCCGTCCAGGTCGGATGGCGCTGCAGGAGCACGGCCGCCGCCCCGGCGACGTGTGGCGCAGCCATGCTCGTGCCGTCGAGCGTCTCCCACAGCCCCTCGCGCCGCGGGACCGACGAGAGGATGCCGACTCCCGGAGCCGTCACGTCCGGCTTCAGCTCGAGCGAGATCGGCGTCGGGCCTACCGAGGAGAAATACGCGATCACGTTCTTCTTGCTCGCCGCTGCGACCGCGATCGCGCCGGTGGCCGTCGCCGGCGAACCGATCGACCCCGCGCCGATCGCGTCGTAGTCGTTCCCCGCTGCGACGACCGGGACGACGCCCGCGGCCGCGGCGGCGTTCATCGCCTGCACCACGATGTCCCGTGACGGCGTGATCTCCGGCTCCCCGTACGAGAGGTTGATCACGTTCATCCCGTCCTTCACGGCCTGTTCGACAGCGGCCGCGATCTCCGGGGAGTTGCCGTCGAGCCCGAGGCCGGGAGTGGGGTTGGTGCCGATCCGGTAGTTCCCGATGTACGCGCGCGGCGCGACGCCGGACACTTTCAGCCGGCCCGCGGCGGTGTCGAAGTCGCCGGCCGCGATCCCCGCCACGTGCGTGCCGTGGTCGGACTCCCTCGGGTCGAACGGCACCTTCGCGTAGCGCCAGTTCGCCCTCGGCGGGGGGAACGCCCGCGCGACGATCACCTTCGCTGTCGTGTACCTGCGCTGCCCCTTCGGGAAGCCCGCAGGCATCACGAAGCCGGCGGGCGAGAAGAACGGGTGTGTCTGGTCGACGCCGTCGTCGATGACGGCGATCTTCATCCCTTCGCCCGCAGTCGCGAGCGTCGGCCCCCACACCTGTGGCGCGCCGATCACCTTCGGGCTCTGGTAGAGCGCGCGCCGGTACGGAACGCTCGCGTGGACGTCGCGCACGCCAGGGACAGAGGCGAGGCGCGCGACCTCGTCCTGCGGCGCCACCACCGCCAGACCGTTGAGCACGACCTGGTAGCGCCACCGGATCCGCGCCTGTGGCACGGCCTTCCGGATCCGCGCGACCGCCACGCGCTGCTCGCGCCGGAGCGCCGTGCGTGCGTGCGGCCGGTAGGCGAGCGGGCGCCCGTCGAGGAGCGCGACCACCTCCACGAGCCGCGTGTCGCGCGCAGCGTGCGGAGTGTTCGCAGCGCCGGCCAGTGGCAGCGCGAAGGCCGCCGCGAGTACCAGGAGAAGACCCCTCCGCAAGCCGGGAACCCTACGAAAGCGCAGCGGAGCCGCCGCTACACTGTCCCCGCCGGCGGATGTGGCGGAATTGGTAGACGCGCACGGTTCAGGTCCGTGTGGGGGCAACCCCGTGGAGGTTCAAGTCCTCTCATCCGCATCTTTGAGACGAGCAGGCGATTCGCGCGGTTAGCGCGCTCAGCTGGTCACGGTTGACACGGCGACTAGCTCAGTCACGGCCGAATGCCCGCTCTGCGCACTCCGGGCAGTAGAAGACGAGCTCGGCGGGCTCCCTGGAGTCGTCGCCAGCGTGGTAGGCGCGCCAGCGTTCGTCGCATGCCACCCACGGTCGCCGACAGAGGTCGCAGCATTGGATGAAGGTGAGTCCGTGCATGTCAGTTCCGGGCGACCACTGGTCGTTTCCGCCCGGCATGCGTTGAGACGATGGTCGGACGGGCGAGCCACTGACCAACTCGGGTCATTTCGACATCGCCCCTCGCGCCACGGAATATGCTGTTTTCGAGCACTGCGGCGCCGTGGAGCCGGGGCACCTCAGTCTCCCTCATGAGGGGCACGTTCCTGAGCCGCAGCAGGAGCGGGTCGCGCTCCGGCTCCATCTACGTAGCGCCTTCCGACCCACCCGGCGGCGACATGTATATATATGCATGGCGGGGAGCCGAGCGGAGGTCTGGAGGGGGAGACTCACTGTGGCCGCTCGGCTCCTTGGTCTCGTGCCGGCAGGCGGCCCCAATCGAGGAGCCAGACGCCCCCGGGGGTCGGAGAGGGGGCGACTGGCTCACGTGGTTGGACGTGCGACTCTCGGCGCACGGGGTGACGCAAACGCGTCAATTCCGCGAGCGGCAGGGGAGAGCGCCGGGCTGACCCCAACCGGCGCCCGGCTCTCTACGCCGTGCCGGCCCCCTGCCGCCCGAAGCGTGGTGCCCGCCGCGGAACGGTCGAAAACGCTCAGTACCGCGACTCGGCCATTCGCCGCATCGTCTCGCTCGCGTCCTCCCAGCGGATCATCAGCGCGTAGAGGACGACCACGTTCAGCGCCAGCACCGTCAGCGCCCAGAGCGGGAACTGCGCGCTCCCGAGAAAGCCGAGCTGCACGATGAAGTTCAGGCTGAGGACGACGATCGCAGCCCAGCGCGCCCACGTCGCAGCCGCGAGCAGCGCGAAGCCGATCACGGCGAGCACGATCGACCAGATCAGCGTGAGCCAGCCCCACGTGGAGAGGTCGAAGACGACGATCTGGTCGGGAGTGACGTGGTAGTAGCCGCCGCGGATGATCGCGGTCAGGCCCTCGAAGAACTCGAGCATCGAGATGATCAGGATCAGAATCGCGCCGAGGCGGATCCAGCCTGCCCAGGTCTCGCTTCCGGCCATGGTTCGGCTCCTTTCGCGGGGGGTGCGGCGGCGTTCGCCGGGCTCGCGCGGTCTCCTCTAGCCCGCCCGGCGCCGCACCCGCGGCCACCACCCCGGCACCCGCCTCGCGTACTCGTCGTACGCGTCGCCGAAGCGGCGGCGCAGCGACGGCTCCTCGTACCAATGCACGAACGACCAGACGACTCCGAGGAACGCCGCCGCGTAGAGCACGAGCAGCCGGCTGCCGAGGATCGCCGCCTGGCCGAGGATCACGCTCGCGACGGCGAGGTACATCGGGTTGCGCACGTACCGGTAGAGGCCGCCGACGACGAGCTCGTCGGTGGGCGCGACCGGCGCCGGCGTGCCGAGGCCCTCGACGACGAACCGTCCGAACGCCTCCAGCAGAACCGTGGCTCCGGCGACCACGGCGATCCAGCCGACGACCTCGAGCCACCGTGGCGGCCCCGACGAGTTCCACCCCGTGAGGAGCCACGGGACCAGGCCAGCGACGACGCCCGGTGCGAGGCCGAGGAAGACGAGCGTGCCGAGCGCTGCACGCAGCCTGCGTACGGCAGGTCGATCCCGTCCCGTGCCCTCGGGAGGGCGCAGGTCAGCCGGCGAGCGCCGCGAGCACCTCGTCCGCGTGCCGGTCCGGGTTCACCCGGCGCATGACGCGGGCGACGTTGCCGTCGGCGTCGATCACGAAGGTCGAGCGCTCGTACGAGTTCTTGCCCTCCCGGGCGACGCCGTAGGGCTCGCCGAGCTTGTGGTCCGGATCGGCCAGCAGCGTGAACGGGAGGGAGTACTTCGACTTGAAGCGCTCGTGGGACGCCTGCGTGTCCGCGCTGATGCCGAAGACCTCCGCGCCGGCGCGCTGGAACTCGCTCCAGGCATCGCGGATCCCGCAGGCCTGTCGCGTACAGCCGGGCGTGTCGTCCTTGGGGTAGAAGTAGAGGACGACCGGCTTGCCGCGCAGGTCGGAGAGCTTCACGGTTCCGCCCGCGTCGCTCTCCAGCTCGAAGTCCGGTGCGGGCTGTCCTTCCTCGACCACGGGCCGCATCTTAGGCGGCCGTCACCCGCCCGCGCCGGCCCTGCCGGTCTGGCCCTTGTGCGGGACCGACGCGCCCCAGAGCGGCGGTGCTTCCCGCGGTTTCGGGGTCGGAGGTGGGTCGTCGCAGGAGATCTCCCCGCGCGCGATCGCCCGGCTCGTGGCGGCGTAGGCTGCGAAGGCCGGCTTGCGCGATCCGTCGGGGTGCTCCAGACCGCTCTGCCAGCGCGAGAGATCGACCTCGTCCCAGAGCAGGTAGTTCATCCAGGCGGCCGCGCCCGCGCAGTACGCGCGCTGCATGAACTTGGAGACGATCTGCGCCTGCCCGGCCTCCGTCGTCCAGAAGTGCCAGTCGGGCGGCGTCACACCGCGGTACAGGGACGCGAACGGCGGGTCGGGCTCCGTGTCGATGCCGTCCTCGCTGACCCAGAACGGGATCTTCCAGCCGAACGACCGCTGCACCTGGGCGATCGTGGCCGGGAAGTTCTGCCAGTAGCCGTGCTGGTCCCACACGTCCAGCAGATGCGGGCCTGCGATCACGATCGAGTCGACGAGCGGCTGCTGGTTCGAGACCGGCGTGGTGGATTTCGCTCCCGGGCCGATCACGCGCGCGCCGAAGGAGCGGATCACCGGAGCGACCGCCCGCAGGAGCTGCGGGTAGTACGGCCACCAGCGCTCCGGCGGCTCGTTGCCGACGATCACGTCGCGGACCCGCGGGTAGCGCGCCAGGATCGACCGCACCCAGGACGTGAACTGCTGCCGGCCGACCTCGTCTCGCGGGATGCCGTTGTACTCGGGCCCGTACACGGCCACGACCGCCTGAGTCCCCGAGGAGAGCTGGAGCGTGCCGGTGAACGAGGAGACGCCGGGTTTCCAGACCAGGTCGTAGCGCTGGAGCGAGGAGTTCAGGGCGGCGCTTGTCGCGCCTGGGATCGGCCTCGGGTCGACGATGCCCGTGCGGAAGGTTCCGGCGGTCGCGCCGGTGCAGGCGAGGAACGCGACCGCGCTCGCCAGCAGCATCCATTTCGTCATCCCTGTTACTCCCCTGGAGCCGACCTCTGGCTCCGCCTCGCGTGCCCTCCACACCGGATAGTAATCCCGTCCCGCCAGAGATCCAGCCTCCGGCTACCCTCACCCCATGAGGCGCGCGTTCCGCGACATGAACCCCACGGTGCGGGGCTTCCTGATCATCGCGTTCATCGTGATCGTGATCGTCGTCCTGCAGCTGCAGGCGACGGTGACGGCGCTCTTCCTCCTCGCGCAGATCGCGTTCTTCCTCGCGATCGCCTACTTCATCTTCCTGTGGTGGCGCGAGCGCCGGCAGGAGATCTCGATGTGGTCGACGCGCTCACGCGTCGTCTTCTACGGCTCGGCGCTGCTGCTGGTCGTGAACGTCGCGTCCCGCTTCTTCGTGCCGGTCGGGAACGGGCTGAACCTGATCGTCTTCGTCGCGGTCTTCGCCCTCGCCGGCTTCGCCATGTGGCGCGTCTGGCGCGACGAGCACAGCTACGGCTACTAGGCCTCGGCTCTGACGCCCGCGCCGTCCAGCTCGTCGAGCGCCGCGCGGATCTCGCAGTGTCGCCCGACGAAGATCGGGGTGTCGCGCTCGGTGTAGCGGCTCGCTTCGGACTCGCGCAGGGTCAGCATCAGGTGCATGAAGTCGGCGGGCTCCTCGCACTCGAAGACCGTCATGAACTCCTGGTCGTCGATCCCGAACGAGTACGTCGTGTGGTTCTGGATCGTCGCGAACTCGTGCCCGACGCGCATGTGCTCGTCCATCGCACGCTGGCGGTCCTCCCGGGGGAGCGAGTACCACGAGCGCAGCTTCACGAACGGGTAGACGACGAGGTATGGCGAGCCCTTCGGGATCACCTGGCGCGGCTTGCGCGCCTTCGTGTACTCGGACGCCTTCGTGGTCGCGAGGTACGAGTACGGCGTCGTCAGCCAGCCCGCGAGCGGCGTTCCGTTCAGCGCGGCGCCGAGCTCGCCGAGGTCGTCGTAGCGCTCGGTGATCTTCCACAGGAAGAAGTCGCACTCGGGCCGCACGCCGGTCGTCGAGTAGGCGCGCAGCGCGGGCATGCGCCCTGCGAAGTCCTCGACCACCTCGGCGAACGCGTCCTTTCCGGCCGCGCGCTCTTCGATCGGAAGCCGCCGCCACGCGGGATCGACGCGGAAGAAGGTGTACGCGACGTACTGGCCGGCCACGGCCCTCAGCCTAGCGGTGGCAGCGCGGGAAGCCGCCGTTGCGCAGGTCGGCCACGGAACGCTTGAACGCCGGCAGGCTCGGCTTCGGCGTCCGGTCGGCGAAGTAGAGCCCGGACTGCCACCCGCCGAGTCCCGGCTCGTCGAAGGTGTGGAAGACGAACAGGCCCCGAACCGTGGGCTGGCAGTAGGCGAGCTCGAGCGCGCGGCGGTAGTAGGCCCCCTGCACCGGGAACGGCACGGCGTCCCTGCGCGCCGGCGAGTCGAGGTCGACGTAGAAGCGGCGCTTTTGCGACGGGACCCGCGTCTGCACGCCGAACTCCGTGTAGTAGATCGGCAGGCGCTGCCCCGGTTGCGCGGTGCCGTCGAACGCTTCGCCCAGCAGCGCGACGAGCTTCGGGTAGTCGGCGATCGTGATCGTCGTGTTCTCCGGGTGCCTCCCGGTGGGGGAGAAGCGCGACGCCTCCATGTACGGATGGAAGGCGAACCCGTCCATCAGCGGGCGGTGCCTGTGGCTCGCGCGGTAGGCGGCGCCGAGATCGCGGATGAACGCGGTGGGCGAGTGGGTCGGCCTCGAGCCGTGGGGGCGGTCGGCTCCGCGGGGCGAGAGCGCTCCGCCGAGCACGCGGACGCTCGGGCGCTCGGCCTTGATCGCGTCGTAGCTGCGGGCGAGCAGGTCGGCGTAGGCCCGTGCGGCCACATCCCTGCCGCCGCCGCCGAACTGCGGCCTCCAGAACGTGCTCAGGTTCGGCTCGTTGCCGACGATCACGAAGCGCAGCTTGGGCAGCGCCTTGACGACGCCCGCCGCGTAGGCGGCGAAGTCCGCCCGCTCGGCCGGCCCGCGGGGCGTGTCCTCGCCGAGCCCGTGCCAGACGACCACGGCGAGCTTCATCCGCGCGCGCCCGGCAGCCGTGCCGACGTTTCGCAGGGTGTGGACGAGCCGGGCGGGCGGGCGGCGCTGGCCCCGGTGCCAGGTCGCCGAGACGACGGCTGCGTCGAACCCCGCGTCGCGGGAGAGGTCGGCCTGCGCCTGGGCGAACTGGCGGCCGTCCTGGGCGAGCGCGTCGTCGACCGTCCCGACGAGGAACGTCCGCGTGCGCCGGCTGTGCCGGGTCGGCGGCGGGGGCAGGTCGATGTGGGTGGTGTCGACCGGGGCCGTGGAGGCACCGAGCCCGCCCGTGCTCGGGGTGGTGGCCGTCGTCGCCGTCGTCCCCGTCATCGTCGGGGCGGTGGTCGCGACGCTCGTCGCCGCGGTCGTGCCGGGTGCCGTCGGGCCCGTCGAGGCAGGCGGCGCCGCCTTGTCTCCGCCCCCGCCGGAGAGCACGACGGCGGCGACGACGCCCGCCAGAGCGGCCGCCGCGACGACCGCTGCGAGCACGGCCTTCCTCACGAGGCGTGAGGCTACCCTTGCCCGGCCATGGCTAACCGGCTGGAAGAGCAGCTCAAACGCCTTCCGGCGAAGCCGGGCGTCTACCTCTTCCGCGACGACCGCGGCCAGATGCTCTACATCGGCAAGGCGAAGTCGCTGCGCCCCCGCGTGCGCAGCTACTTCCAGCGGACGCCAGACTCGCGCTCGACGATCCAGCGCCTGCCCGAGCGGGTCGCCGACGTCGAGGTGATCGTCACGAACACCGAGGTCGAGGCGCTGCACCTCGAGCAGAACCTCGTCAAGCGCCACCGCCCGCCGTTCAACGTCCGCCTGCGCGACGACAAGTCGTTCCCGTACATCGCGGTCACCGTCGAGGACGACTACCCGCGTGTCATGTTCACGCGCGAGCGGCACCGGCGCGGCGTCGTCTACTTCGGCCCGTACGCGAACGCGAAGAAGGTGCGCGAGACGCTGGACGTGCTGAACCGCGTCTTCCCGTACCGCCCGTGCGAGGGCCCGAAGCCCGGCCGCCACAGCGGCATCCCTTGCCTCGACTACCACATCGAGCGCTGCCTGGCCCCGTGCGTCGGCTACGTCTCGCAGGAGGACTACCGCGGGATCATCGACGGCGTGATCGAGTTCCTGTCGGGCGAGACGCGCCCGATCCAGCGCGAGCTCGAGCGCAAGATGAAGGACGCTGCCGAGGGCGAGCGCTTCGAGGAGGCCGCGCGCTACCGCAACCGGCTCTTCTCGGTGCGGCACCTCGTCGAGCGGCAGGCGGCCGACCGCCGCTCCGTGGGCAGCGTCGACGTGATCGGGATCGCGGCCGACGGCGACCGTGCGGCGGTGCAGGTCTTCCCGCTGCGCGACGGCCGGCTGATCGACCGCTACGCCTTTCACCTCGAGAACGTCGAGGGCCAGGATGCCGCGACGCTGCTCGAGGCGTTCGCGACCGAGTACTACGGCTCGTCGCCGAGCGTGCCGCCGCAGATCGTCGTCCCGCCGGAATCCGGCGACACGCG